>JBMTJR010000048.1:0-11255 GCA_049438565.1 Kiritimatiellia bacterium | reverse complement strand
CGGCGGGCGTGGGGGCTTGTTGTGAGGGGCGCCGCCGGGGCCAGGAGGGTTTCGCCCAGCGGCTGAAGCCGTCGGGCGAGGGGGCTTGTGTTGAGGGGGGGAGCCGGGGCCAGGAGGGTTCCGCCCAGCGGCTGAAGCCGTTCGAGTCCAAGAGTGTTCCGCCCAGTGGCTGAAGCCGTCGGGCGAGGGGGCTTGTGTTGAGGGGAGCCGCCGTGGCCAGGAGGGTTTCGTCCAGCGGCTGAAGCCGCCGCCCGGGGGGGTGGGAGGGTGTTGCGGGCGGGGGGAAGCGGCTGAAGCCGTTCGAGTCCAAGAGGGTTCCGCCCAGTGGCTGAAGCCGTCGGGCGGGTGTTGTGGGAGGCGGTTGCGGTTGGGGCATGGGTTTTTGTTTCAGGCTCTCGGAGGGTTTCGCCGGTGTTGCCGAACGGTGGCTTCAGTCGCTGTTTGGAATCCATCTGCTGCCTACTCCTCCAGCAGGCCTTTGCCGATGGCGTACACTTCGAAGCCGGTTTCGATGTATTTTTTGTGATCGAGCAGATTGCGTCCGTCGAAAAGAAACGCGGGTTTGAACACGATATCATAAAGGTCGGCGGGGCTGAGGTCTTTGAACTCGTCCCATTCGGTCATCACCGCAACCCCGTGGGCCTGGGTGGCGGCCTCAAACGGAGAGTCACAGATCACGATATTGTTTTCGATCAGGTTCCGGTCCCGTTCGCTGATTTCGCCGTTTTCCTGTTTGAAGGCGTATTCGAGATCCTGTTTGATCTGTCTGGCGGAAACTTTGGGATCGTAGACGGCGAGGGTGGCCTGCTCGATCAGCAGGTCGCGGCAGACGTAGATCGCGGCGGATTCACGGGTGTCGTTGGTATCTTTTTTAAAGGCCCAGCCCCAGATGGCGATGCGTTTGCCGGAGACGGTGTTGAACATGGTGCGGACCATATTCCGGGCAAAGCGCTCTTTCTGGTAGTCGTTCATTTTCACGACCTGCTCCCAGTATTCCGCCACTTCGTGCAGGCCGTAGAACTGGCAGAGGTAGACCAGGTTGAGGATGTCTTTCTGGAAACAGGATCCGCCGAATCCGACGGATGCTTTCAGGAATTTGGGTCCGATCCGGCTGTCCTGGCCGATGGCGTGGGCCACCTCGTCCACATCGGCCTGGGTGGCCTCGCAGAGGGCGGACATGGCATTGATGGAGCTGATCCGCTGGGCCAGAAACGCATTGGCGGCGAGTTTGGAGAGTTCGGAAGACCAGAGATTGGTGGTGAGAATGCGGTCGCGGTCCACCCAGTTGGCATACACATCCACCAGGGTCTGAATGGCTTCTTTGGATTCACCGCCGATGAGCACCCGGTCGGGCGCCTCGAGGTCCTCGATGGCGGTGCCCTCGGCGAGGAATTCCGGATTGGAGAGCACGTCAAAGGTGGCCTCGTGCGGAGAGTTGGCCAGAATCCGCTTCACGGTTTCGGCGGTGCGCACGGGGAGGGTGGATTTTTCGATAATGATTTTGTGTCCCACCGCGACTTCAGCAATTCGGCGGGCGCAGAGCTCTACATATTTGAGGTCGGCCGCCCTTCCTTTGCCCACGCCGTAGACTTTGGTGGGGGTGTTGACACTGATAAAGATGAGATCCGCATCTTTGATGTGCGCGTCCACCTCGGTGGAGAAAAAGAGGTTGCGGTCGCGGTTGGCCTCCACCACTTCCTGCAGGCCCGGTTCGAAGATGGGCAGTTCATCCGAATTCCAGGCGGCAATGCGGGCTTCGTTGATGTCCACGACGTAGACTTTTATGTCCGGGCACTTGTGTGCGATCATGGCCATGGTGGGTCCGCCGACGTATCCGGCGCCAATGCAACAAATTTTCATAAAGGGTTCTCCTGATTAAAGCTCTGATTCTTAGTGGAGATTCGATTGGCTTCAAGTCAGAACTGATTCGGGGTTTGGGCGGCGAGGAGGGTTTCGCCCAGCGGCTGAAGCCGGTCGAGTCCAAGAGGGTTCCGCCCAGCGGCTGAAGCCGGCGGGCGGGGGTAGTGGGAGGCTGAAGCCGGTCGTGTCGAAGAGGGTTCCGCCCAGCGGCTGAAGCCGGTCGAGTCCAAGAGGGTTCCGCCCATCGGCTGAAGCCGGCGGGCGGGAAGGGGGGAACGGGGGCTTCAGCCCCTGTTCCGGAATTTGACAAAAAGGTATCATGAAATGAAAACTATAACATTTATGTCTTACTTTTTTCTGAAAACCGGAAAAGGGCGGGTTGAATATAATGCATTCAGGTTAATAAATCCTCTTGGCATTTGAAATGCTTAGTCATTGGACATGGCCCCACCATCTTCGAACCCGATTATACAATCGTATGATCCGGAAGCCTTTTACGACGAGTTGTTTTCGGCTCCCGGCGAGATACGCGCCGACTTTTCCGCGCTGGCGGAAAAGCTCTCCGGAATGTTTCCCGGTGAGCTGACCCGCCGTCAGCAGGCCGCCGACCGTGCGCTGATGCGCATGGGGATCACCTTCCAGGTCTACGGCGAGGAATCCAAGGCGGAGAAGGTGTTCCCCTTCGATATTCTGCCCCGGGTGCTGACCGCCCAAGAGTGGGAGGGGGTGGAGAGCGGACTGCGTCAGCGGATCACCGCGCTGAATCTGTTTGTCCAGGACGTGTACGGCGACAAAAAGATCCTCAAAGACGGCGTGGTGCCGGACTGGGTGGTCTATTCCTCCTCCGGCTACATGCAGCCCTGCGAGGGGCTGAAACCGCCGCTGGGGATCTGGTGTCACATCAGCGGTTCCGACATTGTCCGTGATGACGCCGGGAATTTTTTTGTGCTGGAGGACAACCTCCGCTGTCCCTCCGGTGTTTCCTACGTCCTGGCCAACCGTCAGGTCATGAAACGCACGCTTCCCGAGGTTTTCGGACGCATGGGCGTCCGCCCGGTTTCCGATTATCCGGAAATGCTGCTGCAGACCCTGTGTGCGGTCAGTCCGGAAACCCACCGTTCGCCGACCATTGTGGTGCTCACCCCCGGGATCTACAATTCCGCCTACTTTGAGCACGCCTTTCTGGCCCAGCAGATCGGTGCGGAGCTGGTGGAGGGCCGGGATCTGGTGGTTTCCGGAGGATATGTCTGCATGAAAACCACCCAGGGGCTGCGCCGGGTGGATGTGATTTACCGCCGGATCAATGCCGATTTTCTGGATCCGGCGATGTTCCGTCCGGATTCGGTGCTGGGGGTTTCGGGGCTGATGGATGTGTTCAAGGCCGGCCGGGTGGCGATTGTGAACATGCCCGGGCCCGGGGTGGCCGATGACAAGGTAGTCTACGCATTTGTGCCGGACATGATCCGCTATTATCTGAATGAGGATCCAATTCTGCCCAACGTGCCGACTTATCTCTGCAGCCGCGAAGATGAAAAATCCCATGTGCTGGCCAATCTGGACAAGCTGGTGGTGAAAGAGGCGGACGGGGCCGGCGGCTACGGCATGCTGATCGGTCCGGCCTCGACCAAAGAGGAGCGTCAGATTTTCAAGGAGCGGATTCTCGCGAATCCGCGCGGGTACATTGCCCAGCCCACGCTTTCGCTGTCCCGGGCGCCGGTGTTGATGGAGGATTCAGAGCGGATGGAGGGGCGTCATCTGGATCTGCGGCCTTTTGTACTGTACGGCAAAGACATCAAGGTGATGCCGGGCGGGCTCACCCGGGTGGCGATGAAGAAAGGATCGCTGGTGGTCAATTCTTCCCAGGGAGGGGGCAGCAAAGACACCTGGGTGCTGCGCAATCAAGGGGAGGCACTGTGAAAGACAATCTCCTGCTCAGCCGGGTTGCCGAGTCCATCTACTGGATGAGCCGCTATGTGGAGCGGGTCGAAAACACCGTCCGGCTCATGAATGTGAACTGGCATCTGATGCTGGATCTGCCCCATCTCCAGTCCAATGAATGGGAATCCCTGCTCTATGTGAGCGGGGACTATGACCTGTTCAAGGAGTCTTACGACGAAATCACGGCGCAGAAGGTCATGCAGTTCATGACCTTTGACACCCTGAATCCGAATTCCATGCTTTCCTGTCTGACCGCGGCCCGGGAGAACGCCCGCTCCATCCGCGATGTGGTGACTCCGGAGATGTGGGAACAGCTGAACTCGCTTTATCTGATGGTGAAAGCCTATGATTCGGGGGCGCGCGGATTTTACGCAAATCCCCACGAATTTTATCAGGAAATCCAGATGGCGATTTTCCAGTTTTACGGACAGCTTCACGCCAGCATGTTCCGGGCGCAGAGCTGGTCCTTTTTCCATATGGGCAACTATCTGGAGCGGGCGGACAAAACCAGCCGGATTCTGGATGTGCGCTACTTCCTTCTGCTGCCCAGCCTGCAGGAGGTGGGCACCGCTCTGGATGATCTCCAGTGGTCCGCGCTCCTCCGGTCGGTCAGCAGCATGGAGCCTTTTGTGAAAAAATACGGACCGGTGGAAGCCCGGGCCATTATCGAATATCTGCTGCTGGACCCCCAGAATCCGCGTTCGCTGCGCTTCTGCATTCAGCGCGCCGATCAGTCGCTGCGGGAACTGAGCGCCACCCCGGTGGGATTTTACACCAACGACGCCGAAAGGCGCTCGGGTCAGCTCCTCTCCGAACTGAGTTATCTCACCGTGGACGATATTGTGCGCATGGGCCTGCACGAGTGTCTGGATGACCTGCAGCTGAAAATGAACCAGCTGCACAGTGCCATCAGTGAACGGTACTTCAATCCGGATGCCCTTACGGATGACTGGGATTGAAACAGGATGAAGCCGTGGAAAACAAATTTGACCGGATACGCAATGAAAGATCATCTGAATCAGGAACATTCGTGTTCGAACTTGGGTGGGATCAAGTCCTGGTTCCCCGGGTGACCTTTCGCGTATCCGGTCTCTTTTTTGTTGTGCCCTCTAGCAGAGCTGTGGCAGGGAGTCCATCATGATTGCCAACGGGAATTTTTCGTCTGTACTGCCGGGAGGGGGCTCCTGCTATCGGGAGCGCCTGGCTTCGGACGGCGGCCGGCTGGATTCCTGGGAGTCATTTCTCTCCATGGTGCAGGAAAGCACCCCGGAGGAACGGAACCGCTGGAATTCCACCATCCGCCGGGAGCTGCGGGAGGACGGTCTGACTTTCACCCTGAGCCCCGAGCGTCAGCCGGAACACCGCAACGAAGACCTGAATCCGGTACCCTGGATCTTTTCCGCCGATCAATGGCAGCCGGTGGAGGCCGGGGTCGCCCAGCGGGCCCGGGTGCTGGAGGCGGTGGCGCGGGATCTTCTCGGTCCCCGCACCCTGATCTCGCGGGGGGTGTTGCCGCCGGAGCTGATTTTTTCGGACACCCGGTATCTGCATCCCTGCATCGGACTGCCCCCCAACATGGATTCCTGGCTGTTTCAATACGCCGCCGATCTGGCCCGGGGACCGGACGGACAGTTCCGTGTGCTGGAGGACCGGACCCAGGTTCCCTCCGGAGCCGGCTATGCGCTGGAAAGCCGCACCATCATGGGACGGGTGTTTCCCAAGGCGATCTCCAGTATGCAGGTCCGGCGGCTGGCGCCGTATTTCCGGCATTTGCGTGAATCCATGCTTTCGCTGTTTCAGGGGCTTCCGCTTGAACCCCGGGTGGTGCTGCTCACTCCCGGACCCTACAATCCGTCTTATTTCGAACATGCCTACCTTGCCGCCTATCTGGGGTTCACCCTGGTGCAGGGCAGCGATCTGCTGGTGCGGAACGGATCGCTGAAACTGAAAACGCTCGAAGGCCTTCAGCCCATCGATATCCTTTACCGTCAGATTGATGCCGAATATCTGGATCCGCTCGAACTCAAACGCGACAGTTTTCTGGGAGTCCCGGGTCTGCTCGGGGCCATGCGCACGGGGAAGGTGGCGACCCTGAATCATCCCGGCTGCGGACTGCTGGAGAATGCCGGCCTGCTGGCCTTTCTGGCCCCCCTCTGCCGTCAACTTCTGGGAGAAGAGCTGCTGCTCCCCTCGGTGGCCACCTGGTGGTGCGGACAGCCCCGCGAATTCGGATATGTGCTGGAGCATCTGGATCAGCTGGTGGTCAAACCCCTGCACCGCAAATGGGATGAGCCCCCGGTGGACGGACGCTTCAGCTCGTCGCTGCAGCTGGAGGAACTCCGCCGCCGCATTGAAAGTCATCCGGCAGGATATGTCGCCCAGGAACCGATGTCCTACAGTTCTCTGCCCACGCTGGTGGGTGACCGGATTGAGGAGCGGATTGGCAGTCTGCGCAGCTTTGCTTTCGCGACCCGGGACGGGTATGAGGTCATGCCGGGGGCGCTGGCCCGCTCCGGCGGCGATCCGGAAAGCGGTCCCGGCGGACTGCTGGAGAACAAGGGAACCTTCAAGGATGTCTGGGTGCTGGGAAATCAGCCCGAGGAACATATCAGTCTGTGGCTGGAGCAGCGGGAGGAGAAGGGGGAGGAGTGGTTCACCGGAGTGTTCACCAGCCGTTCGGCCGAAAATTTATTCTGGGCGGGCCGCTATGCCGAGCGGCTGATGCGTCAGACCCGGCTGGTCCGGGGCATTATTCAACTGGACGAAGGCGGCCTGGAGGATGAAATTCCCTCCGGGGAGCTGATCCGGATGGTTCATTTGCTGGAAACCTACTCCGGGGTGAAAAAACAGAAAAAAGAAAAGACCCTTGCGCGCCGCCTGCAGGACTGTCTGAGTGGCGAAAAACAGCCGGGCGGGAGTATGCAGCGAAATCTCCGTTCGCTTCTGGTGGCCGCCTACACGGTGCGGGATATCTGGTCCCAGGATTCATGGCGGCTGCTGACTGAAATCGAGGAGGTGGGGCAGAAATGCGCGCGGCCGAACACACCGCCCGGAAGTCTGGAGAGCGCATTTGACGATCTGGTCGAGAAGCTGAACGCGTTTTACGGTCTGAATGCCTACGGAATGACCCGGGAATCGGGCTGGAGCATGCTGATGCTGGGGCGGGTGCTGGAGGCCGGGATCGGACTCTGTGAGCTGATGCGCGGACTGCTGGAGCGCGGGGAGGATGATTTAGCGGTGAGTTATAATCTGATGGAGCTGGCTCTGCAGCAGAACGAAAATCTGATCACCTACCGCCGCCATTACCGCACCACCCCGAAACTGCATTCGGTACTTTCGCTGATGACCCGGACGGAGATGAATCCGCGGAGTCTGGTTTTTTATCTGGAGCACGTGAACGCCTATATGGATCAGCTGCCCTCGCCGGTGCAGCCGGAAATGCTGCAGCCGGTGATGCTGCGGATCCGTCAGGTCCGCAGCGGCCTCCTGCAGCAGGGATCCGCCTGGACCGATGAAGAGGGCCGGCTGATTTTTCTGGATGAGGTGCGGGAGGTGCTGGAGTGGGCCTCGGTGGTGGTGTCCTCCGCATATTTCAGTCACACCGCCTCGCGGCCCCGGGAAAACTTTTAATGAACGAATACCTGATCCGCCACCGCACGCTTTACCGGTACGAGGCTCCCGCGCTGGAGTCGCAGAATCTGCACTGTCTGCTGCCCGCAAGCTTTCCGGGTCAGCAGCGCAGCGCCTGGACGCTGACCATCCGTCCGGAGCCGGAGTGGAATTATTCCTGGGTGGATGTGTTTGGAAATCAGCGGGGCGCCTTTTCGCTCTGCAGCGAGCATGAGGAGCTGGAAGTGGAAATGCTGGCCCGGGTGACCCGGGAGGCCCCGATGCAGCTTTCTTCCGCGCTTCCCTGGGAGCAGGTGATTCTCCCCGGGGGGGCGGCCTGGAGTCAGGCGTCCCCGATGATGCGGGAATTCGGCTGTGCCAGTCCGCTGCTGCCGGTACAGCGGCGTCCGGGATTTGAGGCGGACGACTGTTTTGAACCCGGTCTGCCGGTGGAGACCGCCCTGCTGCGTTTTATGAAACGCGTGTTTGATGTGTTTCGTTACGATCCGGGGGCAACGGACACCTTCACCCCACTGAAAGAGGTGTACGAAAAGAAAGCCGGGGTCTGTCAGGACTTTGCCCACGCCGCGATTGCCGAACTCCGCCGCCGCGGTTTCAGTGCCGGTTATGTCAGCGGATATCTTGAAACCCTGCCGCCGCCGGGTCAGGAAAAGCTGCGCGGGGCGGATGCGACCCATGCGTGGTACGCGGTCTATGTTCCGGGCGCGGGCTGGATGCATTTTGATCCCACCAACAATGTCGTGCCCGGCGTGCAGCATCTGATCACCGGATGGGGAAGGGACTACAGCGACGTGGCCCCGGTGAAAGGGGTCGTCCTGGGTGGAGGGGAGCACCAGGTGGAAGTGCAGGTGGATGTGTGGCGCTGGCCGGACCAGGTGCCGGAGGAATACCGGTCAATGGGTTGAAACGGGGGCGGAAGCATGCTTCCGCACTCCAGGGGCGCGGCGCGCCGCTCAGAGTTTCCGGCCGGAGAGGGGGATGGTTTTCTCCGGGGTGTGCCAGTACTCGATAAAGTCCATGATCAAGGTGCCATTGTCGATCCGGGCTTCAATCCGTCCGTCGCCGGTGGGGGGATTGCTGAAGGGGCCGAGCAGTTCTCCGCCGGAAACCATGTAGGTGCCGGTCACCCGCACGCCGCTGCCGTCGGCATTGTTGGAGATGAAGAGGGTGTTGTCGTCTTTGAAATGAACATAGGAGACGATCCGGCCGGAGAGGGTTCTGCCATTGTAGAGCGCCCAGGTGCCTACAAATTCGCCTCCACCTCCTCCGCCGCCCCCGCCGCTGCTTCCCCCCAGATCACAGCCGAAAAAGAAAACAGGAATCAGCAGGAACAAAAGACGGAAGAGAATGCGGGAGGATTTCATAAGCGGTGCCTAAGGAGAGGGGTTTATAATGAATGACGATCTAAACTAAAACACCCCATAGGCTCCGCCTGTTCAAAATCAACTGCATAAAAGTGAGATTTTCTAGCGAAGAGGCTTATGGCATCCCGCTTCGGTAGAGCAGGGCGGTCTGCGGCGGCACGGTTACCTCAAATTTTTTCCCTCCGGGGATGAACTGAAAACCCGGAATGCCAAAACCGTCCACCTGCTGACCGTCGCCGATCTGGCGCCAGGTGCCCCGGGGCAGATCCACCTCGAAGTTGACCGGTACGACATCGGTATTCATCAGAATCATGACCATGGGAACGCCGGGACGCTCCCGGGTGGCGTTGAGAATCCATCCCAGCGCATTCGAATTTCCGGTTTCAAGAAAACGGGTGTATTCGAGGGAGGGGGCGTCTTTCACCCGCAGCGCGCGGCCGGCTTCGCTCTGCCGGAACGCAATCATCTGCCGGTAGTAGTTCAGCACTTCTTTGGCGTGGGGACGTTCCCGCTCCTCCCAGCGCAGAGAATTCAATTTGTCGCCCCGGTTGTAGGTGTTGCGGACGCCGTGCTTGCTGCGCAGGAAGGCCTGACCCTCGGTGATCATGGGCGTGCCGAGCGATCCGAAAATGAGGGTGGCGGCCAGTTTGTGGATTTTTTCATCCCTTTCGGAGAGGATCCGCCCGTCCATGCCCGGGTTGAGGGTCAGCTCATCCACCAGGGAGTTGTCATCGTGGCTTTCCATGTAATTCACACTCTGCAGGGGATGACGGGTCCAGTTCTCCACGGATCCGCGGATCGCCTGTTTGACCTGTTCGGGATTTCCGTTGCCCACCACGAAAGCTTTGGCCGGCTCGCGGAAGCGGTCGTTCCAGGCTCCCCAGGTGGTGGGTCCGAGGAAATCCTTGTGACTGCCCCGGAAGCTCCAGGGTTCGGAATGCAGGACGACGTGGGGATGCTTTTGCCGGATTTCATGTTCGATCTCCAGCAGGGTCCGGTCGTCAATCAGTTCGGCCAGATCAAAACGGAATCCGTCAATCCCGTATTCCTCCACCCAGAACAGCACACTTTCCTTGATCAGTTTGCGCATCATCGGCCGTTCACTGGCCACGTCGTTTCCGCAGCCGCTGAAATTCTGGTTGGTGAAGTCGGGATTGAGGCGGAAGTAGTATTTCCGGTCGATCTGGTTAAACACATTCACGCCGCCGATGTGGTTGTAGACCACATCCAGAAATACGGCAAAGCCCCGGCTGTGCAGACCGTCCACCAGCTCGCGGAATTCTTTGACCTGGGATCCCTCCAGCGGCCGGGTGGCGTAGGAGGACTCCGGCGCGAAAAAGAAACAGGTGGCGTATCCCCAGTCGTGCCGGTCACCGAATCCATTGTTGAATTCATGAATCGGCATGAGCTGGATCACATTCACGCCCAGCGCTTTGAGGTGGTCGAGTCCGGTGCCGGTCCCTTCACTGGCGAGGATGCCTTTGTATTTGCCCCGCAGCGCTTCCGGAACGCCGGAGGAGGGGTCCTGGGTCAGATGCCGGACATGGGTTTCATAGACGATCATGTCCTCCCAGGCGATCCGGGGTTTGGGCTGCGGCCGCACCGGAGAAGCCTCCAGATCCATCACAATACTGTTTCCCTCCGCCAGGGCGACGGCTGTCGCATAGGGATCCCCCAGCCAGATCCCCGGCTGGAAGCCTTCCCCGTTTCCGACCATGCCATGGACCTGGTAGGCATAATACTGGCCGATATTGAGACCGGGCTGGGTGTGTTCCCAGACCCCGTCGTCTGATTTCTTCAGCGGGAAGGTCTGAACCGGCGGCACCGCCTCACCGTCCTCGGTGACATAGTAGGGACCGTCAAAAAATCCCAGCACCACCTCGGTGGCCCGGGGGGCAAAGAGGCGGTAATGGGTCTGCTGATTCTCCCGGTCCAGGGTGACCCCCATCGCCTTGTCGGCAAACAGGGTGTCGAGAATCGCGCCCGGACTGGGGGTCAGGTGCAGCGCGCTTTCCCAGGCTCCGGTCAGGGTCAGCAGGGGAGGGGCGCTGAGGTCGATGGGCTCGGCGGTCTGCACAATCAGTTCCGGACGGGCTCCGCCATCCAGAGGCAGAGAAAGATTCTGATGCGGGGTTCCGGGTTCCAGCATCGCGTTGGGCGCGTCTTCGGGCGGATTTTTCCATTCGCCGTTGACCACAAATTTAAACATCAAATGCTCGGCGGTGTTGGCATGGGTCAGGTTCTGATAGAACGCGGAGACCCGCCAGGTGCCATCCTCCTGCGGTTCTAGGCGGAGGTTTCCATCCTCCGCATTCCACGCATTGAAGGTTCCGGCCACCTGCACGCGCTGCACCGATTGCGAATCCATTCTGTAGCGGGCCGGATCGAAGACAAATTCGACCTTTTCACCCTGAAGTTCAAAACCCTGAAGCCGGGAATCCACCTCGGGAATTTTCCAGCGGA
>JBMTJR010000047.1:0-11328 GCA_049438565.1 Kiritimatiellia bacterium | reverse complement strand
AAAAGTTTGGATGGTCTCATGAGCCTTTACCGCACTGAGAGGATGCCGATTGACCGTTGGATTTCTCAATAATCCGTATAGTTCTATCAACACCTGCTCACAGATACAGACCCCTTGATGCCGGGAGATCCCTGACAGAAATCTCACTGCCATTTCATGGAATGCCGCAGAGCGGTCGCAGGCCGGGAAAAGAATGTTTGTATCAATAGAAATCAAATATCCTCTCCATATTCCCTCGGATTTTCCGCAACCTTGTCAGGATGCATATAAAGATCCGCACGCCAGTTTTCACTGAGAAACGGATCCCGGGACCCCAAATCAACCGGTTCCGGTAAGGACCACGGCTTGCGAACCGGTTTTTCAGGCATCGGGCTGACCGCAACCATATACTCCAAACCGCGGCGGACGAGCTCGGCCATCGAGATTTCCTTCCGTTCGGCAACAGTCGATGCCGCAACATACAGTTCGTCCGGAATTTGAATCTGAGTCCTTTTCATGATAAATATATTACATCACAAAGATTATGAATCAATATATCTTTCACCCATTCCAGGCTTGCCTGCCGCAGGCTGGATGCACCCGAAAAAAAAGCCCCGACGCCGTCAGGGACGGGCCGGGGCGGAACCTTTCTTCCCGCGAATGCGGGATTGAGATGTTAATTATTTGGCAGAGATGCCGTGGGATTTGAACGTACGGGTCTGTGCGAACTCTCCCAGTTTATGTCCAACCATGTTTTCGGTGACGAAAACATTGATGAACACTTTGCCGTTGTGCACGGCGAAGGTATGACCCACGAATTCCGGAAGAATCATGGATTTCCGCGACCAGGTTTTGATCGCCTGTTTGCGTCCGCCGGTGTTCATCTTCTCCACTTTCTGGAAAAGCTTTTCATCGACAAACGGACCTTTTTTAATGGAACGTGACATAATTATTTCCTCCGTTTGACAATGCGGCCATTGGATCTGTTCTTACGGCTGCGGGTTTTCTTGCCGCGGGCAATCACACCCCAGGGGCTGACAGGATGTCCACCACCGGAAGAACGGCCTTCGCCCCCTCCCATCGGGTGATCCACCGGGTTCATCGCCACACCGCGGACGGTGGGACGGATTCCCATCCAGCGTTTCCGTCCGGCTTTTCCGAGATTCTGTGAACCGTGCTCACTGTTTCCTACCCGGCCGATGGTGGCGGTGCAGGTCAGGTGGATGAGACGAAGTTCACCGGAGGGGAGTTTCACCTGGGCGTACTCTTTGTCTTTGGACATGAGGGTGGCGCCGTTTCCGGCGGAACGGACAATCTGTCCGCCTTTTCCGGGCATCAGCTCGATGTTGTGAATCACCGTGGCCAGAGGAATCTCGGCCAGCGGAAGATTGTTTCCGACTTTGTGCTCGGATCCGGGACCCGCCTGCACGGTGTCGCCCTGTTTCAATCCGGCCGGAGCCAGGATGTACCGTTTCTCCCCGTCCGCGTAGTGAATCAGCGCGATATGGGAGGAGCGGTTGGGATCATACTCCAGGGTCGCCACTTTGCCGGGAATCCCGACCTTGTTGCGTTTGAAGTCGATTTTCCGGTAGGTGCGTTTGTGTCCGCCCCCGCGGTGACGCACCGTGATGCGTCCGGCGGAGTTGCGTCCGGCCTTGGATTTCAGGGGCGCGGTCAGCGAGCGCTCGGGGCGCACTTTGTCGAGACCGGCGAAGTCGCTCAGCACCGTCTTCCGGTTACTGGGCGTCGTGGGTTTACGTGATTTTAAAGCCATGAATATTCTCTCAGGTAAGGTCGATTGAGTTCCCGTCGGCCAAAGTCACCACGGCACGTTTCCATGCAGCGGTCACTCCGTAGTTGGGACGGCGTTCGCGTTTCTTCTTGCCCTTGCGGTTCATCGTGCGCACGTCGGTGACGTCCACTTTGAACAGGGTCTGCACTGCGGATTTGATTTCCTGCTTGTTCGCCTGGGGATGCACCTTGAACACATACTGGTTCAGGCCCTCCATCATGGCGGTCCCTTTCTCGGTGAGGAGAATGGTGTCGATAATCTGATGTGCGGGCTTCATGCTTTTCCTCCTTTCGCTTTCTGCAGACGCTCTTCCAATGCGGACATCGCATCGCGGGTAATCACCAGCGTCGGATAGCGCAGGATCTGGTAGGTGTGAATGTTCGCCACCGTGCTGATCTCCACCCGCGGAATGTTGCGGGCTGCCTGCTGCAGGTCTTTCTGGGTTTCCAGCGTGACAAACAGCGCCGGAGCGGAAACGCCCAGACTGTTCATCAGGGCGGAGAACAATTTGGTTTTGGGAGCCTCCAGAGAAAGCTCCTCCACCACTTTGATCTGTCCACCGGCGATTTTCTCGCTGATGGCGCGGCGGAAAGCCAGACGGGCCTCCTGCTTGTTCTGGGCTTTGCTGTAGTCGCGGGGTTTGGGTCCGAAAACCACACCGCCTCCGCGCCAGACCGGGGACTGACGCAGACCGGTACGGGCACGTCCGGTTCCTTTCTGTTTCCAGAGTTTACGGTTACTGCCGGCGACCTCTCCTTTCCCGAGGGTGGAGGCGGAGCCCTGACGGCAGTTTGCGCGGTGGCGCACCACCGCATCCTGTAAGGCCTGAAGGCCTTTGTCGTAGGTCAACAGCTCATCCGCGATGTCGTATTCGCCGGCGGCTTTGCCCTGAAGATTTACAATGGGAAGTTTGCTCATGTCGTTTCCTTAGCCTTTCTTGAGGGCCTTGCGCACGAGAACCACAGAACCGTTGGCGCCGGGCACAGAGCCCTTCACCAGAATGGCGTTGTCTTCTTCGCGCACCTGCACGATTTTTAAATTTTGAGTGGTCACACGGGTGTTCCCCATGTGTCCGGGCATTTTTTTGTTTTTAAACACCCGTCCCGGCCATTCGCGGCAACCAATGGAACCGCCGCGGCGCAGAACTGATTTTCCGCCGTGACTGGCACGTCCGCCGCCGAAGTTGTGGCGCTTGACCACACCCTGGAATCCACGGCCTTTGGTGGTGCCGGTGATATCCACATATCCGATATCCTTGAAAGCGGAGGCGTTTACTTCGTCACCGACTTTCAGGGCACTGTCCGCTTCGCAGCGGAACTCGCGGAGAAACTGCTGCGGCTTCACTTCCGCTTTCTCAAAACGGGTGCGGGCGGCTTTGGTCATCCGCTGCGGCTTCTGCTCGGAAAATCCAAGCTGCACGGCATCGTATCCGTCCGTTTCCTGCGTTTTACGCTGCACCACCGGACAGGGACCGGCGACAATCACGGTCACCGGAATGTGCTGTCCGTTTTCATCAAAAATCTGGGTCATACCGATTTTACGGCCAATAATTGCTGTCATGGAGATCTCCTTTAAATCTTAATGGTGATATCCACACCGGCAGGCAGGTTGAGCTTTTTCAGCTCATCCACGGTCTTGGCGGTCGGGTCGATAATGTCGAGCATGCGCTTGTGTGTGCGGATCTCGAACTGCTCCATGGATTTTTTGTCCACGTGCGGGCCTCTGTTGACAGTGAACCGTTCAATGCGCGTGGGCATCGGAATCGGTCCCGCAACCCGGGCGCCGGTACGTTTCGCGGTCTCAACAATGTCCCCGGAGGACTGGTCGAGCACGCGGGAATCGTACGCTTTCAGCTTAATACGAATTTTTTGTCCGTTCATTTATATTCCTCAGTTGATTTGAAGTCCGGATGGACTTCCCGGCAGAACGGCCACTTGCCGCCCTGCCTTGTACTGATTCGCCGGAACCGCGGTTTATCCCCGCGGTTTCTGCGTATCCGGAACCCGGCCAGCCAGCGGTACTTCCGCTATGAATCTCCGGCCGGTTCCGTTTGTTTTTCTTTCATGATAGGCTCTCAAAATGCCGTGTTGCCACCGCACAGAGCTTCATGTTTCCCCGCGATATTCGTCGCAGGAGCTGGTTCCCGTAGACCAGTCAGGCCGCTTTGGCAAGTGAATTCAGCAGAAATCTTCGGGACCGCCGCCTTTTACGACTCCGAACTCCACCGGGCATAACTGCCGCTGGGCAGCGGATGCACTCCCGCCTCCCCCTCCAGCAGCATCTCCCCGCATTCCACCTTTCCTTTCAGTCCTTTGAGGTGATCCCCCAGCAGATTCGCCAGAACCTGCGGCGTGAAACTGTTGGTGTGACAGCTCAGCAGCACAAACAGCGGCCGCGCACTGAGCAGTTTCCGGATATCCCGCAACATCGGATTGATCTGCTCCTCAATCTTGAAAATCTCTTTTTTGGCCCCCCGCCCGAAACTGGGCGGATCAAGGATGATCCCGTCGTACTGCTGACCTCTCCGCAGCTCCCGGGCCAAAAATCCCGGCACATCATCCACAATCCAGCGGATCGGCGCCTTCTCCAGTCCGTTCAGGCGCGCATTCTCCCGCGCCCAGTCGGTCATCCCTCTGGAGGCATCCACATGACACACCTGCGCCTTTCCCTGGGCCGGTGCCAGCGTCGAACCCCCTGAATAGGCAAAAAGATTCATCACTTTTGCCCCCGGACTCCGCTGACAGGTCTCCCGCAGCCATCGCCACATCGGACGCTGTTCCGGGAAAACCCCCAAATGACCGAAATCCGTTGAGGAAAGCTGAAACTGAATCCCCTCGATCTCCACCTTCCACTTGCCCGGCAGCCGGTGCCGTCCATGCCAGCGGTTCCCTTTCTCCCGGTCAAACCGCGCGTGCGCCTGACCCCAGACACGCTCATCCTGCGTCGGGACCCAGACCGCCTGACTGGACGGCCGCTCCAGAATCCACTCTCCGAAACGCTCCAGCTTGCGGCCGTCCCCGCTGTCCAGCAGGGCGTATCCATCTCGTTTCAACGTGCCACTCCCCGGTTTTTCAGCCCGGAAATTCCGAATAAAGATTGCGCAAACATGCCAGCCCTCTACTGAAGTGTCTTTCTTATGTAAAGCCTGCTTAAAAAGAACCCGCCATGCTTACCCATGCCCAACGCAAAGCCGTCACGGCCCTGCACCGGAAAAAAGGCCGGATGGACGCTGCCCGCTTCCTGGTCGAAGGGGTGAAATCCGTCGGAGAGCTGCTGCAGTCGGGCTGGGCGGTCGATCAGATTTTCGCCACGCCGGAGTGGCAGCCTCCCCCGGATCTCTCCGTCCCGGTCCAGCCGGTCAGCCCCGAGGAACTGAAACGCCTCTCCCTGCTCGAAACCCCGCAGGAGGTCCTCGCCGTGGTTCCGCTCCCCCCGTCCCCCGAACCGGAACCGCTGCAGGGACGCTGGATCGCGCTGGATCAGCTCCAGGATCCCGGAAATCTGGGCACCATTCTCCGACTGGCCGACTGGTTCGGGCTCGCCGGTGTGCTCTGTTCTCCCGACTGCGTCGAATGGAGCAATCCCAAAACCGTCCAGGCCAGCATGGGCTCTGTGTTCCGCATCCCCATCCGGATTCAGGATCTCTCCACGCTGCAAACCCCCTGGCTGGCCGGGGCTTTTCTCTCCGGAAAAAATCTTTACGAAACCCCGCTCCCGGAGAACGGCGTCATCGTGCTGGGCAATGAGGGCCGGGGAATCTCTCCTGCGCTCGCCTCTCTGATTCCAAACCACCTCACCATCCCCTCATTCGGAGAGGCCGAATCCCTCAACGCCGCCATGGCCGCCGCCGTCTTCTGCAGCGAATGGCGGCGTCCACAGGTCTGAGCTTTTCAGTAGCTGCTCATCGCGGCCAGCACATTCTCCGGCACCGGGGCGTAAAAAGCCGGTTCCATGGACTGACTGGCCCGCCCTTTGGTCAGCGAACGCAGAATGGTAGTGTAGCCGAACAATTCGGCCAGCGGTACATCCGCACTGATTTTCTGACCCTCATCCACCGCCTCCATGTCCCGGATTTTCCCGCGCCGACTGTTTAAATCGGCCATGACATCGCCCATGTGCTCCTCCGGACAGAGAATCTCCACATTCATGATCGGTTCCAGGAGCTGCGGACCCGCTTTCTGCAGCGCCTCCCGGACTGCCAAATGCGCCGCACTCCGGAACGCCAGCTCCGTGGAGTCGGTGGGGTGCATCTCCGCCGCAACGATCTCCACCCGCACATCCGTCATCGGATAGTGCCGCACAATCCCGGTCACCAGCGCATCCTCGAGTCCGTCACGGATCGCGGCCCGGAAAGCTTCCGAAAGAATGTTCTTGGATACCGAAAACACGATTTCATTTCCGGCGCCCCGCTCCCGCGGAGAGATCCGCAGAGTCAAATCCCCGATCTGACGCTTGCCGGCAATTTCCCGGTCAAAATCTCCTCTCGCCTCCGCCGATGATCCGATTCCCTCCCGGTAGGCCACCATCGGTTTGCCCGCCCGGGCCTGCACCTTAAACTCCCGCAGCAGACGGTCCCGCAGAATTTCCAGATGCAGTTCCCCCATGCCGTTCATGATCGTCTGACCGCTTTCTTCGTCGATCCGGTAATTGAAGGTGGGATCCTCCTGGGACAGCTGTTTCAGCGCCGCGATCAGCGTGTCTTTGTCCGCGGTGGATTTCGGTTCCACCGACATGGCGATCACACAGTCCGGAAATTCAATCGTTTCCAGCCGCACCGGATCCTTTTCGCTGCACAGGGTATCCCCGGTGACCAGCTCCTTCATCCCCACAATCCCCCCGATCTCCCCGGCGTTCAGCACCTCGATCTCCTCCCGCGAATTGGCATGCAGCCGCACCAGACGCATCACCCGCTCCCGTTTTCCGCTCCGGGAATTGAACACATTGGCGGATTTCAGCAGCTGACCGGAATACACCCGGACAAAGGCAATCTGACCCATATACGGATCGGTCGCGATTTTAAACACCAGCCCCGCCAGCGGTTCATGGTCCGACGCATGGCGGATTACCTCTTGGGTATCATCCTTCGGATGCAGCCCCCGGGCCGGTGGCACATCCAGCGGAGAGGGCAGATAATCCACAATCGCGTTCAGCAGCGGCTGTACCCCTTTGTTTTTCAGCGCGGAACCCACCAGCACCCCCACCATTTTCTGCGCGGCGGTCAGACGCCGGATGGCGGATTTCAACTCCTCCACCGAAAGCGTGCTCTCCTCCATAAACTGCTCCAGGGCCGCCTCATCGTTCTCCGCCACCGATTCAATCAGTTCGGAACGCATCAGCTCCGCCTCCTCGGCGTAGCGCTCGGGAATGTCTTCGATGCGCACCGTGACCCCGAGACTTTCCTCTTCAAAAAAGTACGCCCTCTGCTCCACCAGATCGATAAGCCCCTCAAAATTCTACCCCGCCCCAATCGGCATCTGAATCGGCACGGCGGGCAGACTCAGTTTGTCCCGCATCTGCTGTACCGCGCGCATGAAATTGGCCCCGGTCCGGTCCGATTTATTCACAAACGCCAGACCCGGCACCTTGTATTTCCGCGCCTGACGCCAAACCGTCTCGGACTGGGGCTGCACCCCGGCCACCGCACAGAACACCCCCACCACCCCGTCAAGCACCCGCAGGGAACGTTCGACCTCCACCGTGAAATCCACATGCCCGGGCGTATCAATCAGATTGATCTGATGCTCGCGCCAGAAAGTCGTGGTCGCCGCCGAAGTGATGGTGATTCCCCGCTCCCGCTCCTGCTCCATCCAGTCCATGGTGGCGGTTCCGTGATGCACCTCGCCCAGCCGGTGCAGCTTTCCGCTGTAAAAAAGAATCCGCTCCGTGGTGGTGGTTTTCCCCGCATCAATGTGCGCCACGATTCCGATATTGCGGATGGTGGCCAGCGGATGTTCCCGCCCTTCGGCGTTGGGGTTGGTCGTTTCAGAGGTCATGGGGGCGGGAAATAACAGAAAAACCCGGCGGACACATTAAAAAAACAGGCCTAATTGCGCCGCGCCTGCGTCCGGACCCGGTGCATCCGCTCCCGGAATCCGCCCTGATTCACAAAGTCCTCTCCCAGGCGCGCCAGCTGACGGCCCAGCAGATAATCACAGAGATTGATCAAAGACAGGGCGCCGTTGGCGGCGTACACGGAAGCCACGGTCGACACGGAGGTCACGGACTTACACGGACCCACACGGTCCAACACGGAGCCCCGGGTGTCTGTCCGTGTGGGTCCGTGACCGTCCGTGTCGACCGTGTCCCGCATCTCCAGCCGCACCCAGTCTCGGAACTCCTGCAGACTTGCGCAGCGCAGGGCCTTGAACCGCTGCAAAGCCGGATGGGCCGGGGACCAGATTTCGCATCCATGCTGTCTCAGATAATCCTCATAATCCAGCCCCAGCTCCGCCAGACTCCCCCGCGCAATATTGGTGAGATGCAGTTCCGACTTTTTCGAGGTTGCGGAATCCACACTCCCCTCGGCAATATTCTGCACCCCCGAACGGGCCGCCTGCAGCATTTGATCATGCGTCCGGCTCTTTTGATCCACATAGGTGTCACAGAACCGGAAGGTCACATCATAAATCACCCGCGCCAGTTGAAACGTTTTCAACTTCCGGTATCCGCCACTGGGCGGGAGCAACAGCTCATGCCTCACACTCATCCCCCCCTAAAACCAGAAAACTATACACATGTAAAGCTAAATCCTACAAATAATCCCCAAAACCCAAGCCCCCCACAACCCAAGCCCCCTGCCCCAACCCCACAACCCAGGGTGTCCGTCCGTGCAGGTCCGTGACCGTCCGTGTTTTCCGTGTCCCCCCTGTCAATACTCCCGCAGATCAAACTCGTGCAGTTTGCGGTGCAGGGTGCGCCGCGAGATCCCCAGCTGCTCCGCCGCCTTGGTGCGGTTGCCTTTGTGATCATCCAGCGCCTGCATGATCATTTTTTTCTCCGCCTCCTGCATGGAGGTCGCCCCGCGCAGGGTGGGACTGCTTTTCAGAGGCCCTCCCTCCTCTTTCACTTCCGTCGGCAGATCCCGCAGGGTCAGCTTGTCCCCCCGCGAAAGCACCACCATCCGCTCCATCACATTCCGGAGTTCCCGGATATTTCCCGGCCAGCGGTAGCGGATCAGCGCCTCCAGGGCTTCGGGAGTGATGCCCTCGATGTTTTTTGCGTTTTCCGACGCAAATTCTTTGAGGTAATGATTCAGCAGCAGCGGAATGTCCTCCCGGCGCTCCCGCAGCGGCGGCAGCCGGATCTGCACCACGTTCAGCCGGAAATACAGATCCTCCCGGAAACTTCCCTCCTCCACCATCCGCTTCAAATCCCGGTTCGTCGCACAGAGCAGACGGGTGTCCACTTCAATTTTCTCCATGCCCCCCACCCGCTCGAAATTCCGCTCCTCCAGCACCCGCAGCAGTTTCACCTGCGTCGCCGGTTCGATCTCGCCGATCTCATCCAGAAACAAAGTGCCGCCGTCCGCCAGTTCAAAGCGGCCTTTCCGCGTTTCAGTCGCCCCCGTGAACGCGCCGCGCTCGTGACCGAACAGCTCGCTTTCCAGAAGGGTGTCCGACAGCGCCGCACAGTGCACCGCCACAAACGGATTGTCCCCCCGGTTGCTCAGCCGGTGCAGCGCATGCGCCACCAGCTCTTTCCCGGTTCCGCTTTCCCCCTGAATCAGCACCGTCGCCCGGCTCGGCGCCACCTGGCGGATGGTGTCAAACACCGCCTGCATGGAGGAGGACTGACCCACAATGCTTTCCATCCCGTATTTCGCGTCCAGCTCCTGCCGGAGCTGACGGTTGGCCGCCTCCAGCCGCCGGGTCTGAATCGCCCGCTGCAGCAGCACCTCCAGACGGTCCAGATTCACCGGCTTGGTCAGAAAATCGTAAGCCCCGGCCTTCATCGCCTCCACCGCGGTCTCCACGTTGCCATAGGCGGTCAGCAGAATGCAGACCGGTTGAGAGTCAAGCGTTAAAATTCTCCTCACCAGGGTCATACCGTCCATTCCCGGCATCCGCAGATCTGTCAGCACCGCATCGGGCCGTTCGGTTTTGAGCACTTCCAGCGCCGCCATTCCGGAGTCCGCGAGCAGAATGGTGTATTTCCGGCGCAGCGCCCGGGCCAGTCCCTCCCGGGTGTTGCGTTCGTCATCGACAATCAGTACCGTGGGTTTCATATCGTGCTCTCCTCCCGTCCGCCCAGCAGACGGATCCGCTGCTCAAAGCGGGGCAGCAGCAGGGTGAAGGTGGTTCCCTGACCCGGCCGGGTTTCAATTTCAATCTGTCCGCCATGATCCTGCATGATCCGCTGCACAATCATCAGCCCCAGCCCCGTCCCCTCCTCCTTGGTGGTGTGATAGGCATCAAACAGCGCCCCCAGATCCTCCGCCTCGATCCCCGATCCCGTATCCGCGAATGAGACCGCCACCGCATGTTCCGACACCCGGATGCGCAGGGTCAGAATTCCTCCCTGGGTCATGGCCTGAATCGCGTTGCGGATAAGATTGTAGAAAGCCTGATGCATCTGACCCTTGTCCAGCTGCAGAGGGGGCAGCTCCTCCGGAAATTCTTTCTCCACCCAGATTCCCCGGTCTGAAATTTCCCGCGCCATCGCTTTGAGCGTCTCCTCCAGCAGTGCGTCCACCCGCACCGGCTCCCGGTTGGGCTGGGTGGGCCGCAGAGCCCGCAGAAAAGAATGAATGATCTGGTCCAGACGTTTGATTTCGTCACTCGAAACCTCCACCAGCTCCAGCAGCGCCTCCCGCAGTTCCCGGTCTTTCACATCCTGAAGCTCCCGCTCCATGATTTGCAGATGGATGTTCAGAGAATTCAGCGGATTGCCAATCTCATGCGCCACCCCTGCCGCCAGCAGCGTGATCGCCTCCAGCCGTTTCGACTCCACCGTGCTCTCCTCCCGCGCCCGGTCACTGGTGACATCCCGCAGAAAAATCAGCGCCCCCTCCGCGTCATCCTCCGCTCCCTGCACCACCTGCAGCGGCACCACATAAAACTCAATGATTCTCCGTTCCGGATACGAAACTTCAATCTCCCGGTTCATCATCTGGGTCCAGGCCTCGGGATCCAGACCCATCAGACCCTCCCAGTCCAGCGTGGGCAGGGCTACTTCCAGACTGGCCCCGGTCATCTGTGCCACATTGCCCCCCAGCAGACGGGCCACCGCCTCATTCGCATAGGTGACTTTTCCCTTGCCGTCCACCACCAGCAAGCCCTCCCGAATGGACTGCAGAATCGTCTCCAGCAGGCCTTTTTCACGGGCCAGACGCAAAAAATGAGTCTGCAGACTGTCCGGATCTATCCGGTCAATCCTTCGCAGCAGCTGTTCAAGAAATCCTGATTTCATCAGACCCGTACCAACCACAATCCAGACTCAAAATCGAGACAAAATGACGCTCAGGATCAACCGCTTTCAAAATAAATTCACCGATAAATTCACTGGTAAATTTACCGGTAAATTTATTTTCGAAGGTTCACGCAAGGAAGCTGGCGATC
>JBMTJR010000046.1:0-11422 GCA_049438565.1 Kiritimatiellia bacterium | reverse complement strand
CGGAGATCACACCACTAAATGTTCGATTGTCCGCCGTCACGCTCCACTCCCGGTCCCTCCCCCAGGACCCTTTGGGCTGAATCTCCCGGACTCCATAAAAATCCCCCGAAAAAAGATTGTCGAGGGCGCTTTCGGCGGGCAGGGTGCGCGGCAATGAATCCCTCCGACCCTCTTCTGGAAAAAGCCCGCTCCTATCTCCGAACAGATGTGGAACAGCTCAGCCGTGTGGCGGAGGATCTGGATCCGGCCATCAGCAAAGCCGTGCCCATCCTCTGCGAAGCCGTGGCCGCAGGCCGCAAGCTGATTTTCACCGGGATGGGAAAAAGCTATCACATTGCCGCCAAATGCGCATCGACCTTCACCAGCACCGGATCTCCTTCGGTGCTGATCCATCCGGCAGAGGCTCCGCATGGAGATCTGGGTCTGGTGAATGAGGGGGATGTGGTTCTCCTTCTGAGTTACAGCGGGGAAAGCCGGGAAATGGTTCAGCTCATTCCTTTTCTGCTGCGCACCTCCGTGAAACTGATTTCCATCACCGGATCCGCCGACAATCAGGTGGCCCGCATGTGTCACCTCAACCTCTGCGTGAAAATTGAGCGGGAGGCCTGCCCTTTCAATCTCGCCCCCACCGCCAGTGCGCTGGTCACGCTGGCGGTCTGCGACACCCTGGCCATGCTGGTGCATGAGCAAAGAGGCTTCACCCGCGAAGCCTATCAGCAACTGCACCCCGGCGGCGCGATCGGCGAAAGTCTCACCCTCCGGGTTCGGGACATTATGCGAAGTGGAGACCGTCTGCCCCTCTGCCGGGAAAGCGACACCATTCAACAGGCGGTCCTCACCATGACCCGATGCAAATCGGGAGCGGTCGGAATTGTGGATGCGCAAAACCAACTCATGGGCATTTACACGGATGGGGATTTGCGCCGTTCGCTGTCGGCAAAACAGGACATCAACCGGGAAACACTTTCCGGATGTATGACCCACAGCCCCGTCCGCATCACCGCGGATGCCGCTGCCACCGAAGCCTTGCGGCTATTCTCCCGTCACAACATTGATGACCTGCTGGTGGTGGACGAAAACGAGCATGCGGTCGGTATGATTGACCTCCAGGATATCCCCAAACTGAAATTTTTTCAGACAGAACCGTGAAAAGGATCCTCCTGTTTTTCCTGCTGGGGTTTTCCGGTCTTCTGATTGCAGACACGGGGAGTGCCTCCGAAAAAATGACCACTGTCGAGGCGGTGGTGCTGGGATTGGTTGAGGGGATCACCGAGTATCTTCCCGTAAGCAGCACCGGACATCTGATTCTGGCCAGCCAGGCCATGGGCATGGGAGAAGAGAAACTGTACCGGGATGCCGTGAACACCTATCTGGTGGTCATCCAAATCGGGGCCATCTTCGCGGTTCTTACCGTGTACGGCGAATACATCCGCCGCATGGCGCGGGGACTCATCGGACGCGACCCGGAAGGCCGGAAACTGATTGTGAATCTGATGATTGCCTTCGCCCCGGCTGCGGCAATCGGTCTGTTTTTTGATGAATGGATTTCAGGTTTTCTTTATGGATTGTGGTACGTGGTTGGGGCCTGGTTTCTGGGGGGACTGGCGCTGCTGAAGTGGACCGGGGAGGAGTCGGCCCATGAAGAAAACGCTGCCGAACTCTGGCAGCTCACGCCCGGTCAGTCCCTGAAGATCGGCTGCATGCAGGTGATTGCCATGTGGCCGGGGGTCAGCCGCAGTCTGGTCACCATTATCGGAGGCCGGATGACCGGCCTTTCCCTCCGTCATTCCGTGATCTTCAGTTTTCTGCTTGGCATGGTCACCCTTTCCGCCGCCACCGGGTACATGCTGCTGATATCCGGTACGGCCATGCTGGACATTCTGGGCCTGAAGACGATCCTGGTGGGCATTCTGGTGGCTTATCTGTCCGCCTGGGTTGCCGTGAAAACCATGGTGGCTTATCTAAAGAAACACGGTCTGGGAATTTTCGGCATCTACCGGATTTTTCTGGCCGCAGTGACTGCATTTCTGCTTTGGCGGGGACTTCTCTCCCCCTGATCTGATGCTGGCGATTTTCAATATTCTGTTTCCGGTTTTCGGCCTGATTGGTTTCGGGGTTCTTTTGAGATACACGGGAATCCTGGATGCGGCCATGGAGAAGGCCTTCAACACCTTCTGCTATTTCGTTGCCTTGCCGGTGTTCATTTTCGTGAAAGCCGCGCAGTCCCCCACCCTCGACGGAGAGGCCCTGAAATCTGCCGGCGCCCTCAGCCTGGTGACCCTGGGTCTGCTGATCTGCAGTGCGATAGGCGCGAAACTGTTCCGTATTCCCTCCCGCGCACTGGGAACCTTCGTGCACGCCTCCTTCCGGGGCAATCTGGCTTATATCGGACTTCCGGTGATTCTGTTTGCACTCCGCGAAGCTCCCGCATCTCTTCAGGCAAAGGCGGAAACCCTGACCATTCTCTCCATGGCTCCGGGAGTCTTTCTCTACAATCTCCTGGGCGTCGGTGTGCTGGAGTGGGACCGGCGGCATGAACGGACCGGTCACCCCCTGCGTGCCTGCTGTCTTTCCACGATCCGAAACCCGCTGATCCTTTCCTGTTTTGCGGGGTTCAGCTGGAACGCCCTTGCCCTGCCCCTTCCCGATCTGGGTCTGCGGATGGCCACCCCGGTGGCACAGACGGCCTTCCCATTGGCTCTGCTCTCCATCGGCAGCCGGATCTCCGCACTGTCATGGCGGAAAGGACTGGGGGCCGGCCTCGGGGTGCTGCTGATGAAAAACGGACTGGGTCTGCTGCTGGGACTGGGGGTGACCCGCCTTCTCGGACTGGAAGGGGTCGGCAGACTGGTCATCCTCGTGCTCTCCACCTGTCCCACGGCGGTGGCAAGTTATGTGCTGGTTGATCAGCTGGACGGAGACCGGGAGCTGGCCGCCTCTGCAATTTCGGTCACCCATTTGGGATCGGTGATTGCATTGGCCGCCGCCCTGTGGCTAGGATATCCGCTATGAACCCTGAAAACCCGAAACTGACCGAAGCCTGGCAGGCCGCCTGCCGGGTCCGTGAAAAAGCCTACGCCCCCTACTCCCACTACCAGGTGGGGGCCGCACTGATCCTGAAAGACTGCGATGAAATTTATTCCGGGTGCAATGTGGAAAATGCCAGTTACGGCGCGACCATCTGTGCCGAGCGCAATGCGGTGTTTTCCGCCGTGGCGGCCCGGGGACAGATTGAAATTCTGGAACTGGTGCTGGTGACCCGTCAGCCCGCCCCGCCCTGCGGAATGTGTCTGCAGGTCCTCTCCGAATTCGCTTCAAGCGAAACCGTGATTTATCTCGCAACCCCGGAAAAAATTTTTCATAAGCACGCCTTCAAAGATTTTCTGCCTCTGCAATTTTCTCCAACCCACCTTGAAAAAAATGACTGATCTGATCCCCAACGTCCTTGCCGAACGCTATGCCTCCTCCGACATGTGTGCGATCTGGTCCGGAGAGGGAAAAGTACGACTCGAGCGCGAATTCTGGATTGCGGTGCTCAAAGCCCAGAAAGATCTCGGTCTGAATATTCCCGACGGCGTCATCGAAGCCTATGAGAAAGTTGTCGATGTGATCGATCTCGACTCCATCCGCAAACGGGAGGCCGTAACCCGCCATGATGTCAAAGCCCGCATCGAGGAATTCTGTGCGTTGGCCGGCCATGAACACATTCACAAAGGAATGACCAGCCGGGATCTCACGGAAAACGTCGAACAGCTTCAGGTATTCCGCTCTCTAGAGCTTGTCCGTTCCCGCGGAGTGACCGCTCTGGTCCGCATGGCGGAACTGGCGGAAAAAACCCGGGACGTTATTCTCACCGCCCGGACCCATAACGTGGCCGCCCAGCCCACCACGCTGGGGAAACGCGTGACCATGTTCGCTCAGGAACTTCTCCTCGGACTCGAGCGCATCGATTCGCTTATTGCCCGCTATCCTGTTCGCGGACTCAAAGGCGCGGTCGGGACCCAGCTGGATCAGTTGACTCTTTTCGGCGGAGACCAGGACAAAGTGGCGGAAGTTGAACGCCGGATCGTTCATCACCTGGGCATCCCAAACTGTCTGGAAAACGTGGGACAGGTCTATCCGCGCAGTCTCGACTTTGATGCGGTGAGCAGTCTGGTTCAACTGGCCAGCGGCCCCGGATCCTTCTGCCGGACCTTGCGTCTGATGGCCGGACACGAAACCGCCTCGGAAGGATTCGCCAAAGGTCAGGTGGGTTCCTCCGCCATGCCCCACAAAATGAACAGCCGCAGCTGCGAGAGAGTGAACGGGTTTCATACCCTGCTCAAAGGCTACCTCGGCATGGCCGAAGGATTGGCCGGAGACCAGTGGAACGAGGGCGATGTCTCCTGCTCCGTCATGCGCCGGGTCATGCTGCCGGACGCTTTTTTCGCCATGGATGGACTGTTTGAGACTTTTCTCACGATTCTCTCCCAGTTTGACTGGTTTGAAGCCGTGATTGACCGCGAGAACCAGCACTATTTCCCATTCCTGGCCACCACCACCCTGCTCATGCAGGCGGTAACCCGGGGCGCCGGACGGGAGGAGGCACACGAAGCCATCAAAGAGCATGCGGTGGCAACCGTGCTCGATCTCCGCAAAGGCGTCATTCAGGAAAACAATCTGGTAGAAAGGCTGGCGGCCGACGGCCGGCTGGGCCTGAGCCTGGAAGAGATTCAGGAGGTTTTCCGGCATGCGGACCGGCTCACCGGCGCCGCGCAGAAACAAATCAGCTTTCTGCAGACCCAGGCCGGGAACTGGAGCCGGAACCATCCAGAGGCAGCGGCCTATCATCCCGCGAACATTTTGTAAGATACGTAACAGTTGGGGATTGTAACCCTTTTGTAATTGGAGTTTACTGAAGAGTCCAGATGAACACTGCGCAACTGCAATCTTATGTCGAGCTTATGGGATTCGGGTTCCTGTGTGCGCTGGTGTTGTCCTTTCTGCTGACCCCGGTGGTCATGAAACTGGGAACTCTGCTGGGAATTGTGGACGAACCCAACGAACGGAGAATCCACATCACCACCACACCACGCTGCGGAGGGTTGGCCGTATTTCTGGCCTACAGCGTCACGCTCTATCTACTTTCCAGCCTCATCAATTTTCCCCAGATCACCCCGGAAACGCATCTCTGGGTGAAAACCATCGTTCCGGTAAGCTTTCCCTTGATTGTCATCGGACTGATTGATGACCGCTGGGAAATCAAACCTATTTTTAAATTGTTGGGTCAAATTTTGGTGGGGCTGCTGGCCTGGGACCGGGGCATCGGTCTGGACTGTCTGGTCGGGGTCTCCATGCTCCCTGCCTGGGACGCCTTCTTCACGATTTTTCTCTACGTCGCGGCTATGAATGCCTACAACCTGATTGACGGCATGGACGGGGTGGCAGGGGGGCTGGCTGCTATCACCAGCATCGGTCTGGGCTGTCTGAATCTCATTATCGGCAACGAAGGCATGGCGGTGATGTGTTTTGCGCTGACAGGCGCCTGCCTGGGATTTCTCCGTTTCAACTTTCATCCGGCCAGGGTTTTCCTCGGGGATACCGGGAGCATGTATATCGGCTATATTCTGATGTCGTTAACCCTGGTGGCACAGTCCCGGACCACGGCGGCAGTGATGCTGATCATCCCTCTCCTGACCATGGGGGTGCCCTTGATTGACACCGGACTGGCCATCTGGCGCCGCTCGGTCCGCAAAGCGATGAACCCGGGAAGCGGTAAAGGCGTCTCCAATGCCGACAAGGATCATCTTCACCACCGGCTGGCCCGCAAAGGACTCACCCAAAAAAGAGTGGCCATCACCCTCTACGTCATCCAGGCGGTTCTGTTCTCCGTGGGACTATTGTTGGTTTTTATGCAAAACTTCCGTTTTGCCATTTTTACCATTGCTTTCTTTGCCGGCAGTTATGTGGTCCTCCGCTACCTCGCCTCTCTGGAAATGAGCGACAGCGGACGCTGGATCGTGGATGGAATCCGCCGTCCCGGCCGCTCACAGCTTTATAACAGTTTTTTACCGATTGCCGACATCCTGATTCTCACCTCTTCTCTGTTTATTCTTTCCTGGCTGCTGGGGGATATCGACCGGAGCCTCAATGCCGCAAAACTTTTCCGTGAAACCGGTCCGCTGCTGGTGGGAGGTCCTCTGATCCTCATTTGGGCGACCCGGCATTACCGGCTGCAGTGGACCCGGGCCCGGGCTCTGGACTTTTTCACCCTGGGGTTGATTGTCTGTGTGGGGGTCATCGTCAGTGTGAATCTTTCCTCGCTCCCTCTGCATCACGACCTGAAGGAAATGGTGCTCATTAATCTGATTTTGTTGATCTGCACCTTCCCCCTGATTGTCTGCCTCCGCGCATTTCCCAGACTGGTGCAGGACATGATGCAGTATCATGAGCGGAAAAAGAGTTCCCCCGACAACGACAAGGAGCGGCGGGTCATCATTTACGGAGCCGGATACGGCTATACCCTGATTACCCGGGCGGAGAGCTTTGACGACTCCTCCCGCAGAAATACCTATTGCCTGGTGGGACTTATCGATGATGATCCGCACCTGCGCGGACGCTTGGTGCACGGGCATCAGGTTCTGGGATCTCTGGAGAATCTTTCCGAATTGATTCACAGCACCGGTGCCAATGAGGTGCTGGTCTCCACGAACCTGGAAGAGCAGAATCAGAAAAAACTGATGGAAATTGCTGAGCGCTTGGATCTTCGTATCACTCAGCGGGTCTTCACCACCTTGGCGCTGCGTCCCTGAGGTTGAATAGTTCCGGGTGCTTCTTGACATCCCGTGAAATATTTAACAGTTTGCAGAGGCACCCCAATCTGGAACGGAGACCATGGAACCCTACAATTACGAGCCCACTTTTCAATACGGTGAAGACACTACCAAATACCGCAAACTCAGCTCAGATCATATCGAGCTTTCAGAGTTTGAGGGAAAGCCTATCCTGAAAATTCATCCGCAGGCACTCACCGATCTGGCCTATGCGGCTTTCAGCGACGTCTCCTTTTTTCTCCGGGCCTCCCATCTGGAAATGCTGGCTCAGGAGCTTCTTGATCCGGAAGCCAGTGACAATGACCGCTTTGTCATTTACACCCTGCTCCAGAATGCGGTGGTGGCCAAAGGCGGACAGCTTCCCTCCTGTCAGGACACAGGTACCGCCATCATTCTGGGCAAAAAAGGTCAGCAGGTCTGGACCGGTGGAGGCGATGAGGAAGCCCTCTCCCGGGGCATCTATCAAACCTATCAGGAAAAGAATCTGCGTTACTCCCAGATCGCGCCACTGAGTATGTTTGAGGAAAAAAACACCCGCACCAATCTTCCCGCACAGATTGATCTGATGGTCGAGGACGGCGAGGCCTACAAATTTCTCTTCGTGGCCAAAGGCGGCGGATCCGCCAACAAATCCTATCTGTATCAGCAGACCAAAAGCCTGCTCAACGAAGCTTCGTTGAAAAAATTTATCACCGAAAAACTCATGGATCTCGGAACCGCCGCCTGTCCGCCCTACCATATCGCGGTGGTCATCGGCGGCACCTCCGCCGAAACCACCATGAAAGTGACCAAGCTGGCCTCCTGCGGCTACCTGGACCATCTCCCCACCACCGGAAGCGAGGGCGGACGGGCCTTCCGGGATTTAGAGTGGGAGAAGATCATTGGCGATATCGCGGCAAAATCCAAAGTGGGGGCCCAGTTCGGCGGCAAATATTTTGCCCATGACATCCGGGTCATCCGCATGCCCCGGCACGCGGCCTCCTGTCCGGTGGGACTCGGGGTCAGCTGCAGCGCGGACCGGAACATCAAAGGAAAAATCACCTGGGAGGGGATTTTCCTGGAGCAGCTGGAATACCACCCGGAAAAATATCTCCCCGACGCCGCCCCGGACATGGCTCCTCCGGTAAATGTGAATCTGGATGAGGGGATGGACAAAGTTTTGCAAATTCTTGACCGCTTCCCGATCAAAACCCGGCTCAATCTCAGTGGAACCCTGATTGTGGCCCGGGACATCGCCCATGCCAAAATCCAGGAAAAACTGGACCGCGGAGAGGAAATGCCCGAGTACTTCAAAAACCACCCCATTTACTACGCCGGACCTGCCAAAACGCCGGAGGGAATGCCCAGCGGAAGTTTTGGTCCCACCACCGCGGGCCGCATGGATCCTTACGTCGAAACCTTCCAGTCCAAAGGCGGAAGCATGATCATGCTGGCCAAGGGAAACCGCAGTCCCTCCGTGACCGACTCCTGTAAACAGCACGGAGGCTTTTATCTGGGTTCCATCGGCGGTCCGGCCGCGATTCTGGCTCAGGAGAATATCAAAGAAGTGGAAGTGGTGGATTTTCCCGAACTCGGCATGGAGGCCATCCGCAAAATCAAAGTGGAAAACTTTCCCGCATTCATTGTGGTGGACAACAAAGGAAATGATTTCTTCAAACAACTTGATTAACCTTCCCCCCGCTTTTTCCATTCAATCCGCCCCTCTGCAGGAACTTACTTTCTTTTAAGAATTGCAGTACGGAACTCTCCCTCTAAATATACCCCTCCATGACCGACACCATCCAACCCCTTCTAGAACGAATCGAGCAGGAAGGCCTCAAAAAATCCGAGGCCGCCCGGGAAAAGATTCTGGATCAGGCCCGTACGCAGGCGGATGAAATCCTGAAATCCGCCGAAAAACAGGCGGAAAGCATCAAAGCAGCCGCCGAAAAAGAGGCTGAAGCCACGGTCGCCAGAGGCCAGGCCGCCCTGGAACAGGCCGCCCGGGATGCCCTGCTTCAGCTGCGAAGTGAACTGGCACGCCTGGTGAATCTCGCCGCGGAAAAAGCGGCCGCTGCTACGCTGGGGGAAAAGGAGCTGCTCCAAAAAATTCTGCCCGAACTGCTGAAGTCCGGCGCGGGCAAAGTCACCCTCACGGCTTCCGCCGAAAGCCAGGCCCTGCTGGAATCCCTGCTCAAAGAAGCCGGGAAAGAAGGATCCGTGATCATGAATCCCAAAACCGGCGCCGGGTTCCAGCTTTGTTTTTCCGATTCCCCTGAATCTGTGGATTTCAGTTCGCAGGCGGTTGCCGACTGGATCAGCCATTTGCTGCGTCCGGAAATTGCCGCGCTGCTGCGCCCTTCAACAGACGCGGAGTGAGAACGGATGCGGGTGTTTCTGCTGACCAGCTATCCCTCCCTCTCCTTTGAGGGACCGAATCCGACTGGTTTTGATTCGTTTATCCGGGACTGCTCTAACCATCTTTCGCCCGCGGATTTTGCCGAACTGGATGCGGTCTGCGCCACCCCTCCGGAAGGGAAATCCGCTTTTGCCCGCGACTGGGCCGAAGTCCTGAAAAAATCAAATGCCCACAATTCATCAGAACGGGCACAGCGTCTCGGTCTGGCGGACTCTCCACAAAAGCCCTTTATCGAAAACAACCCGCTTCGCGGAGGCCTGGAGAGCGCCTGGAATGCCCCTCACCCTCTTCAGCGTGAGAAAATCCTGCTGCGGACTCTGTGGGACTGGATCGGGGAGCGGCGCAGAAGCCGTCCCTTTTCTCTGGAGGATCTGATGGGCTACGCCCTCCAGCTCCGCATTCTCGAACGCATGCAGCTCTGGAGTGAATCCGAGGGCCAAATTCAATTTCAAGAACATACCCAGTCTTTCCTTGAGCCCGTGCTCGAGGAATTACGCAAACAGGAACTTTCCGCATGAGTGAAACCATTTCCACCTCCACCGGCACCATCGACGGTGTCAACGGCAACCTGATCCGTGTAACCTTCCCCGAAGCGGTAATGCAGAATGAAGTCGGCTATGCCGTTCTGGGAGATCTGAAACTGAAAGCCGAAATCGTGCGTGTCCGCGGCAGACAGTGCTGGCTGCAGGTTTTCGAAGACACCGCAGGGCTGAAAGTCGGCGATCCAGTGGAATTCTCCACCGAACTGCTCTCGGTCGAACTGGGACCCGGCCTGCTCAAATCGGTCTATGACGGTCTGCAGAATCCGCTGCCCGAACTGGCCGAACAGTGCGGCTATTTCCTCGAGCGGGGTCAGTACATCGACGGACTGGACCGGACTGCACAATGGGAGTTCACGCCGACGGTTCAGGTGGGGGATCAACTGGAGGCCGGTGAAACCGTCGGTACCGTCCCGGAAAGTATGTTCGTCCACCGGATTATGATTCCCTTCGGCTGGAAAGGGAAATTCACAGTCAAAGAAATCTCCGAAGCCTGCACCTGCACCGTGGACAAAGTGGTGGCCCGGGTCGAGGACCCTGCCGGAGAAATCCGCGAGGTGAAACTGTATCAGTCCTGGCCGGTGAAAAAGGCCATCACCGCCTACGAGGAGCGTCTGCGTCCCGTGGACAATATGACCACGCAGGTGCGGATCCTGGACACCTTTTTCCCGGTCGCCAAAGGCGGAACCTACTGTATTCCCGGACCCTTCGGCGCAGGCAAAACCGTGTTGCAACAAATCACCAGCCGACGCGCGGATGTGGATATTGTGGTCATCGCCGCCTGCGGGGAACGGGCCGGGGAAGTGGTGGAAACCCTGCGGGAATTTCCGGAACTGGAGGACCCCCGTACCGGAAAGTCGCTGATGGAGCGCACCCTGATCATCTGCAATACCAGCTCCATGCCGGTGGCCTCCCGGGAGGCTTCGGTATACACCGGCGTGACCATCGCCGAATACTACCGCCAAATGGGACTGAATGTTCTCCTGCTCGCCGACTCCACCTCCCGCTGGGCGCAGGCGCTCCGCGAGCTGTCCGGACGTCTGGAGGAGATTCCGGGTGAGGAGGCTTTCCCCGCGTATCTCGAAACCGTCATCGCCAACTTTTATGAACGGGCCGGACTGGTCCGCCTCAAGGACGGAAGCCTCGGATCGGTCACCATCGGAGGCACGGTTTCTCCGGCCGGAGGAAATTTTGAAGAACCGGTCACCCAGAGCACCCTCAAAGTGGTGGGGGCTTTCCATGGGTTGAGCCGGGAGCGCTCCGATCAGCGGCGCTATCCCTCGATTGATCCGCTCGAAAGCTGGAGCAAATACCCGAGTCTGGTCGATCCGGAAAAACTGGATCAGGCCCGACGGGGACTGAAGGAGGGCCGGGATGTGGAGCAGATGATGAAAGTGGTGGGCGAAGAGGGAACCGCCATGCCGGATTTCATCCAGTTTTTGAAAGCCGAGTTTCTGGATGAAGTTTATCTGCAGCAGGATGCTTTCCATGACGTGGACGGCGCCTCCAGCGCAGAACGCCAGACCCATGTTTTCGGCGTGATTCATCAGATTTTAACCACCCCGCTTACCTTTAAGAGCCGGGACAATGCCCGTCAGGAATTCCTGCGCTGGCAGCAAATGGCCAAGGACTGGAACCGGATTCCAATGGACGACCCCGGTTTTGCCGCAGCG
>JBMTJR010000045.1:0-11757 GCA_049438565.1 Kiritimatiellia bacterium | reverse complement strand
CATTCCGCCGAAAAACAGAATTTCCTGTGCCATGAACAGCCAGATGCCCAGCAATGTGGACTGGGTCTGCTGCGTCATGTCATCGAAATGATGCTGCTGATAGGGTTTGTGCTCGAGATCGTGTTCTGAAAGTGCCTGCGACATTGCTTGTATTTCCGGGGTAAGTTACGCGTCCTGATAAATTCGTTCGTCCGTGTAATCGTACGCTTCGACATCCACGACGACGGGTCCGGTGAAGTTGTGCGGATCGGGAGGACTGTCTGCCTGATTCCACTCCAGTCCGGTGGCCTTCCAGGGATTCCGTCCGCAGTTTTCTTTCTTGAACAGGGAGGCCACCAGGGTGACCAGACAGATAATCAGTCCGGTTCCCATGAAAAAGGCACCCGCAGTGGAAAGCATCTGGAAGGGCTGATAGGCCACATCATACACATGATAGCGGCGGGGCATGCCCATATATCCCGCGATGAACTGCGGGAAGAAGGTGAAATTGAAACCGAAGAAAATCACCACCGCACCCACTTTGGCCCAGAACTCATTGTACATTTTGCCAAACATCTTCGGCCACCAGAAGTGCATACCCGCCAGCCAGGCCATCATCATTCCCCCCACCATCACGTAGTGGAAATGGGCCACCACGAAATAGGTGTCATGAAGGTGCACGTTGATGGCCATGGTGGCCAGAAACAGTCCGGTGAGCCCGCCCACCAGAAACAGTCCGATGAATCCCAGGGTGTAGATCATGGGGGCGGATAGTTCCACCGAGCCTTTATACAGCGTGGCGGTCCAGTTGAAGATCTTGATCGCGGTCGGAATCCCCACCAGGTAGGTCAGAATCGAAAAGATCAGGGCCGCATATTCGGACTGACTGCTGGTGAACATGTGGTGTCCCCAGACAAAAAATCCAATCGCGGCAATCGCCAGACTGGAGAAGGCCACGAATTCATATCCGTAAATGCGCTTCCGGGAGAAGCAGGCCAGCACTTCGGAGACCACTCCGAATCCGGGGAGAATCATGATGTACACCGCCGGGTGCGAGTAGAACCAGAACAGATGCTGATAAAGCACCGGATCCCCTCCCCGCTGCGGATCAAAAATTCCGAAACCGAATCCGCGCTCAAACACCACCAGCAACAGGGTGATTGCCAGAACCGGGGTTCCCAGAATGTTGATGATCGAGGTGGCGTACTGCGCCCAGATAAACAAAGGAAGACGCATCCAGCGCATGCCCGGCGCCCGCATCTTGTGGATGGTGACGATAAAGTTCAGTCCGGTCAGAATGGAACTGAAACCGGTGATAAAAACCCCGGTTCCGGCCAGAATCACATTCGAGTCTGCATAAACCGAACTGTAAGGCGTATAAAAAGTCCAGCCCGTATCCACCCCGCCCAGCAGCACCGCGGCCAGGGTGAAGGATCCGCCCAGCATGTAGATATACCAGGAGGCCAGGTTCAGCCGGGGAAAGGCCACATCTTTGGCCCCGATCATCAGCGGCACCAGAAAATTTCCCAGCACCCCGGGCACGGCCGGAATGAGGAAGAAAAACACCATGATAATCCCGTGCATGGTGAAGAGCTTGTTGTAGGTGTCGTTGGACAGCACATCCGGCGCCGCCGTGGCCAGTTCCAGCCGGAACAGGGCCGCCGCACAGGCTCCGATCAGGAAAAACCCGGTCATGGCAACCAGATACATCACACCGATGCGTTTGTGATCGACCGACAGCAACCAGGATTTCACGGTACTGCCCGCGTTCAAGTAATTCAGCTTGGCTTCAGATTTTGCAGATTCGTTCATGGAGATTTTTCCGAAAGTTTACTCAGCAGAGACTTCTGACTGTGATTTGAGGTAGGCGATGACCTGATTCATCTGTTTGGGGGTGAGCGTCCCTTTGAACGCCGTCATGGCGGCGGGATATCCTTTGGCAATGTGTTCATTGGGATTGATCATGGAATTCCGTACGTAGTTTTCGTCCATGAGAATTTCACTGCCGTCCTCCAGCTGACGCATCGTGCCGAATTTGTTGACCATGTTCGGCCCGATGGCGCCGGGTTTGCCGTTGTGACAGACCATGCAGTTCGCCTGAAAGATCTGTTTGCCGGCCTCGGCAGGATCGCTGCTGTCCGCCGCAGCCGCCGCCGGGGCCGCGCCGTCCACCATGCGGTGGGTGAGCCATTCCGCGTATTCCTGCTGTTCCATCACATAGAGGGTTCCCACCATCAAAGAGTGCTCCGTGCCGCAGTATTCCGCACAGAACAGGAAGAACTCTCCGGTTTTTTCGGGCAGAAACCACATTTGCGTGTATTTGCCGGGCACCACGTCCATTTTTTTACGGAATTCGGGCAGGTAAAAACTGTGGATGACGTCTTCGGAGGTCATGGTCAGTTTAATTGGCACTCCGACCGGCACATGCAGGTCATTGATTTCCCGCTTGCCGTTCGGATGCTGCAGTTTCCACATCCACTGTTTGCCGGTGACCAGAATTTCGATGGCGTCTTTGGGCGGAATCCGCGCGTCAAAATACAGCTTGGCTCCCCAGAAAAACATGATCATCACCAGCACAAACGGAATCACGGATCCCAGAATTTCCAGCAGCTTGCCGTCTTTGGTCGGCTCAGGACGGTCGGCATCACTCTGACGGCGATAGCGCACCGAAAAATAAATAATCAGGGCGCAGATCGCAATGGTGAAGAAGATCGATACACCAATCAGATACGCATAAAGATTGTCCACCTGCTGTGCGTAGGAGGAGGCGATTTCGGGGGCTGTTTTAACGGCTTTCATGTAAATAAAGGGAATTCAATCAATCAGGAAACAGGGGATTCGGGGTCGGCCCCTTTCCGTTTTTTTTCCAAACGGATCAGGCTGAAAATCATCCAGGCCACCGCCGCGACGGTGACCAAACAGGCCACCATAATGATGCGGTTGATCAACAGACCGTACTTGCCCGTCTCCGGATCGTAGGAGTAACACAACAGGGCGAGCTTGTCGCTGAGGGAGCCGATCTTGCCTTCACTGGCTTCCACCAGAGCCAGTCGGGTGTCCATCACCGGATAGAACATCCCGGGAAGAAAGCGGGAAATCCGCCCGTCGGGCGTAAGAATCAGCAGACCGCTTCCGTGGGAATACTGATCATCCATGGCGTCATATTTGAATCCGAAGTTGACAGCTTCGGTCAATTGACGGATTTCGGGCTCATTTCCGACCATGAAATGCCATCCTTTTCCGTCGGCAGAACTCCCGTAATCATTCATGTAATTGAGTTTTTTCTCCGCCGCCGTCACGTGGGTCTCCTGAGCGTCAAAACTCACGGCCATGAGGGTGAAATCCTCGCCGGGCACAAAATTGAGTTCCTTCATGGTCTGCACCACCCCGTTGAGCACCAGATTGCACATGGTGGGACAGCGGTAATACACAATGGCCAGAATCGTGGGTTTCCCGGGAATCAGACGCTCCCGCAGCGTGGTCCGCATTCCGTCATCCCCCATAAATACGAGGTCCAGAGGAACCGGCGTATCCAACTCGGGGGAAAAAGTCACATTGAGGAACGGCTCCGTGCGGGGATCCCGCGGCACATAAGGACTTTCCACCTCCTGCGCGGTCACGCAGGAGCCGGTAAGCAAAAGCGCCAGAAAAATCTTCCGCATAGAGAGCTTTTTGTGCATCAGACGAAAATCACTCCGGAGGGTTGCTCGGGTTTTTCGGGAGCCGGGGCGGGAGCTTCCGGAGCCGGGGCCGCGGGGGCCGGGGTCGGTTCCAGCACGGGAGCGGGCGCAGGGGCCGGAACGGTCTCTACCGGAACGGTCTGCTCCTGCTGCACCGGTTCCGGAGCGGATGTGGGCTCAGGCGCGGCCACAGGGGCCGGGGTGGGCGCAGGGGCCGCTTTGACAATCGGTTTGCCCATGGATTTGAGGTAGGCCACCACCTGATCTTTTTCGGTGCTGGAAAGATTTTCTTTAAACGACATCATCACCGGCATGTAGCCCTTGGCAATATGCTCCATGGGATTGTTGAGGGAATTCAGCACGTAGGCCTCGTCCATCAGAATCGGATCATGATTTTCGATCTGGCGCATGGTTCCGAACGCTTTCTGAATGTTGGGGGCAATCGCACCTTTTTTCCCGGTGTGACAGGCGGCCATACACTGGGTTTCCCAAATCACTTTTCCAGCCGCCACCATGGCGGGATCCACGGCAGGCTCCGGAGCCGGGGCCGGCGCGGCCGCTTCCGCAGCGGCGGCAGGTGCGGGAGCGGCGGGAGCACTTTCGGCAACCATGCTTTCCACCATTGCCGGGGCTGAAGGCGCCGGAGTCTCCGTGGCAATCATGGAACTCAGTCCGTGCGTGCCGGTTTCCGCGGTGGCCACGGAGGGGAAGGCGTTTTCCTGCAGCATCAGTTTTTTCGCGGCCTCGACCGGAATCACTGCATGCTCGACCGCATTGGTGGTCATTTGCAGACGGGAAGCCTCCAGTTCATTGTATTCCGCCAGATCCACCAGCGGCTGGGTCTGGAGCAAAGCGTCGGATTTGCTGGGAATCTGACGTTCTTCGACCGTGGCCACTCCGCGCTCTTTCTCAAATCCGCCTTTATAGAATTTCAGCACCACCAGCATGAGAATAAAGAATGCAATCGTAACGGCAAATGAGCCGATCAGAAATTTCTTCACCGTTTTCAGGTCAAGATCATTGTCCTGATGACCGACATTCACCGGACCATTCGGGTCCGCGCTGATTTCTTCGTTTTCTTTCGATTCGGGCGTACTCATGCTTCGGTATCCTTGATTTCAGCATTGATAGAAAAATAGGGATCATTCACCGGCAACAGGGGCCGTTTGCGGAAATTCCGCAGAAAGAGTCCAAACCACAGGGAGGCGAAACTCACCACCCCGACCACATCCAGGAGATGAAAGGCTGAACCGCTCATCGCCTTGGTCGCCACGGGATACAGTTCCCGGGTCAGGGGCATGTTGATGCTCGGCGCAATCATCCAGTACAAATCCACCACCCGCATTCCCAACAGGAAACAGGCCATTCCGAACAGCGCCCGGCGGTTCTGTTTGGTTCCCCGGGACAGCAGCACCAAAAAGGGAATCACAAACTGGGAAAGCATCAGGAACCAGGAGATTCCGTTGAATCCTCCCACCTGGCGGTTCATGTACCAGGTGATTTCCTCCGGCAGGTTTGCGTGCCAGTAGATGATGAACTGTGAAAGTTCAATGTAGGTCCAGAAGATCACAAAGGCAAACAGCAGCTTGCCCAAATCGTGCTGACGTTTGGGGGTGAAGGCCGTTTTCACCGGCTCCCATTTGGACAGCCAGGTCAGAAACACAATTCCGAACGTGAGCATGCTCAGCATCTGACCCGCCGCCACCATCACGCCGAAAATCGAGGAGAACCAGGCGGGCTCCAGCGACATGATCCAGTCCACCGATCCCACCGTGAGCGTGAGAATATACAGCAGTGCCATCGGACCGGCAATAAAGCGCATTTTCTTGCGCCATTTGATATCCCCGGTCTCATCCTGCAGTCTGCTGAATTTATTGAACAGAAACGCGGCTCCACTCCAGATCACGGTGATAATGATGTAGCGCAGCCAGAAAAAACCATGATTCAAATAGTGGAGTTTCTTCCCCACCACCGGATCGCTGGCATACACGGAAATGTGATTCGCATCCCGGATCGCCCAGGGGTAAAGCTTGTCCAGCGAGAACAGAATCGGCAGATACAGCAGCATGATCGGCAGCACCGTCAGCGCCGAAGCCTCCGCAATTCTCCGGAGCAGGAATCCCCAGCCCCCATGGGCCAGATTGTGAATGCAGAGAATCAGAATTCCGCCCGCGGCAAACCCGAGCGCCAACAGCCATCCGATCAGGTATCCCTGATAAAAATTGGCCACCCCGAAAATCCGGGCCAGCAGCATGATGGTCATCCCGCCCCCTGCAATCAGCAGGGACAGAGATTCCATTTCTTTGAGTTTGGTGGGGAGATGGGGAAGCTCAGTGCTCATTCGCGTGTTCCGGAGAAGAGTGTTCTGTTGGGGTCTGGTCGATAAATTGCTGGATGCTTTCCAGGTCCTCAACCTTGGCAAATTGACTGCGTTGCAGAGTCTTGATGTAAGCGACAATTCTCCAGCGGTCCTCCACCGGAATCTGATGACTGTAGCTCATCATCTGACCGAATCCGTTCATGATCACCCCGTAGAAATACCCCGGCGGGGCATTGCGGAGGACATCCCGGTGATAACTCGGAGCTGCCTTGTAGCCCCGGCGTACCACCATCCCGTTTCCATGTCCGGATTTTCCGTGACAGACCGAGCAGTGGATGTTGTACATTTCCTGACCCCGGTCCAGATCCTCGGCCGTGATTTCAAAGGGGAAATTCTGCGCCTGACGGAAATCCCCGTCGATCTCCTCCAGCCCCAGGTAAAGATGGTCATTCAGCCGCAGCTGACCCTGTGCCACCGTGCCCTCGATCAGCGGGCGGGCGGAGCGGCGGTCTCCAAAAAAGTCCGTTGCCTCCAGCGGTTCGTATTTCGGCTGATCATACATCGCCTTGCGGATCGTGAACAGGGGGCCGCAACCCGCTGTGAAAAGCAGGCCCGTGCAGAAAATCAAATGGAGAGGTCGCAATGTCATGGGGCGTTTCCGTTCAGGCATCCGTAATCGTGTTCACGGCTTCGGGTTGAAATTGAGAAAGAAATTGGGTGACTCCCTGCTCATCGAACTTCGGATCCTTGGCTTCAATACAGAAAAAGTAATGATCCAGCGTGGAACGGTCGAAGTTCGGGGTGTTGAAAATCGGATGGTGCGGCCGCGGCAGTCCGTTCAGGGCAAACATTCCGATCACCGTGGTGAGCGCGGAACAGAGAATGGTAAGTTCGAAGGTCACCGGAATGAACGCGGGCCAGCTGAAGGTGGGACGTCCGCCCACGTTCCAGGGATAGTTCACCACCGCCATCCAGTACTGCATGAACAGTCCGCCCAGACAGCCGAAAGTTCCGCCGCCGAACACCAGCCAGGGCAGAATACTCCGCTTGCGGCCCAGCGCCTCATCCAGTCCGTGCACCGGCACCGGACTGTAAGCCTCCATCACCGTGTATCCGGCTTCGCGCGCTTTGTGCGCGACTTCAAGCACCGTATCCGCCGAACTGAATTCCGCGACCACTCCGTACGTATTGATTTGATGTGCGTGCGACATGTTCTGAATCCTTAATGGGTGTCTTCGCCGTGTTCTTCTGATTTATGAACCAATTCGCGCATTTCAAAGATGGCCAGAATCGGGAGGGTACGAATAAAAATGAATACCAGCGTCAGGAACAGCCCCATGGTCCCGATGTACATCGCCCAGTCCCAGCGGGTCCCGGCATACATTCTCCAGCTGGAGTCCAGAAAGTCCCGGTGCAGCGAGATGATCACAATTACGAAACGTTCGAGCCACATTCCCACGGAAATAAACTGACAGATGATAAACACGTAAATCGGGTTGGTACGGACTTTGTAGCTCCACAGGAACTGCGGCACCAGCACGTTACAGAGGATCAGGGCCCAGTAACTCCAGGCGTAGGGACCTTCCGCGCGGTTGAGCACCATGAACCGCTCAAACGGAGAACCGGAGTACCAGCCGAAGAAAATCTCCATGCTGTATCCATAGGCCACGATCAGTCCGGAGAAGAGCATCACTTTGCACATGTTGTTCATGTGCCGCTCCGTCAGCAGATCTTTCATTCCGTAAATCGCCCGTACCGGAATCATGAAGGTCAGCACCATGGCAAATCCGGCAAAAATCGCGCCGGCCACAAAGTAAGGCGGGAAAATGGTGGTGTGCCAGCCGGGTTCATTGGAAACCGCGAAGTCGAGGGATACGATGGAGTGCACGGAAAGCACCAGCGGCGTGGAAAGTCCGGCCAACAGCAGATAGGCGATTTCGTAGCGGTGCCAGTGACGCGCCGCCCCGGTCCATCCCAATGACATCCCATGATAGATTTTTTTGGCCCAGAGCAGATTCGTTTTGGCCCGCATGGTGGCAAGGTCGGGCACCAGACCGGTGAACCAGAACATGATCGACACCGTGGCATAGGTTGAAACCGCAAATACGTCCCAGAGCAGCGGAGAACGGAACTGCGGCCACATTCCCAGGGTGTTCGGATACGGAAACAGCCAGTACACCAGCCAGGGACGTCCCACGTGCAGAAGCGGAAACAGACCGGCACAAACCACCGCAAACAGGGTCATCGCCTCCGCAAACCGGCTGATCGAGGTGCGCCAGTCCTGCTGAAACAAAAAGAGAATCGCGGAAATCAGGGTTCCGGCATGTCCGATTCCGATCCACCAAACGAAGTTGATAATCGCAAAACCCCAAGCCACCGGGATGTTGAGACCCCAAATCCCGGTTCCCCGGGTGATCAGCATGTAAATGGCCAGAAAGAGCAGCTGCACCACGGTGATTCCCAGCAGGATGCCTCCGTACCAGAACTTGGGCATCCTCTGGATCGGCAGGGTGGTGACGGCGGCAATTTTCTCACTGACCGAGGACAGGGAGTGGCCGCTGATGTAGGGCAACTGCCCGTCCGGATCTCTTTTTTCTTCAGTGGACATAAGTTAAGTTCTCCAAAATATCAGTGGGCCGCATGCGGGGTACTGTGCGGATCGTGCCCCGCTGCCGCCGGTTCAGCGGAGGCGGCCGGAGCGGCATGCGCCTCCGGAGCGGCATGCTGACCGTGTTCCCCGCCCGGACCGTGTTTAAACGTGAGAGGTTTCAAAATGGAGGGCTCCAGTTCCGGATTCGGATTGCGCACTTTGCCCAGGTAACTGGTGCGGGCACGGGTGTTGAGCGGTTCCAGAATGGTGTAATTCAGCCCGTTGGCTTTCAGTCGTGCCACTTTGCTGTTCGGATCGATAATGTTTCCGAAGGTGATCGCCTGGGTCGGACAGGCCTGCTGACAGGCCGTCACCACATCCCCGTCCTTGAAGGGACGGTTGTTGACCTTGGAATCAATGCGGGCCAGATTCAGACGCTGCACACAGTAGGTGCATTTCTCCATCACCCCGCGCAGACGGACGGTCACATCCGGATTGCGCTGCAGTTTGATGCTCTCGGTTTCCTCGTCCGTGTACTTGTAGAAGTTGAAGCGCCGCACTTTGTAGGGGCAGTTGTTCGAACAGTAGCGGGTTCCCACGCAGCGGTTGTACACCATCATGTTGAGACCTTCCGTGCTGTGCATGGTCGCGCCCACCGGACAAACCGTTTCGCAGGGCGCGTTTTCGCAGTGCACACAGGCCATCGGCATCACGTGCAGACGGGTCTCGCCGTTGTCGAGCTCCTCGAAATAGCGGTCCACCCGGATCCAGTGCATCTGCCGGCCGTTCATCACCTCGTTTTTGCCCACGGTCGGGATATTGTTTTCCGCCTGACAGGCCACAATACAGGCGTTGCAGCCGGTACAGGTGTTCAAATCCACCACCATGCCCCACTGCAGACCTTTGCTGTAGTCCCACTCCGGATAGAGCGTGAATTTGCGGTCAAACTGGTGAGCCATCTGCTGCGGAAAGTCCGGAACCTGCTGATACTGCTGCATTCCCGCCTCGCGGATCAGCGCACGGCCATCCGCCTGCAGCGGAAAATGATCCTGGGTCAGTGCCAGTTCATGCCAGCGGTTCATTTCCAGTACGGTGGCACCCTGCTGAATCCAGGGCTCGGCCACGGTCCGCAGAGAGGAGGCATTGTACCCCACCCCTTTGGCCACTTTGCCAATGGAGCGACCGCCACCCAGCGTCACCGTGACGGTGTCGTCGGGATGTCCGGGAATCACCAGCACCGGTCCCTGCAGGGTCCGTTTGTTCAGATTCAGTTCGATAATCTGAACTTTGGGACGCACCACCGTCCGTTTCTGCACCCCTTCGTCCGTGAGGCGGATTTTATATTTCCGCGCCGTGCCCGGGCTCATCGTGATCACCGAATCCCAGGTCAGCGTACTCACCGGGGCCGGCAGTTCCTGCAGCCAGGGGTTGTTGGCAAATTCGCCGTCCCACACTTTCGGATCGGGGCGGAACACCACTTCGAGTCCAAAATCAGCCTGCGGATCACTGAAGGGCTCTTTGAGCACATCGATCTTGGCCTTCAGCCCTTTCCAGGGTTTGGCCGCCGTGCCCTGAATGAATCCGTCATGCAGAGAGGTCCGCCAGAAGCGCCGGAATCCCTCTTCGTCATCGGTCAGACCCATCCGGGTCATCCAGGTCTCGCGCACCAGATCGAAAGCGGACATTTCCGCTCCGGCGATCAGCGAAAGAATCTCCAGCCGGCTCCGGCTTTCATAAAGCGGGGCAATCAGCGGCTGGGCAATCGAAACCGTGCCGTCAAACGCGGCCATGTCGTTCCAGGTCTCCAAATAATGGGTGCTGGAGAGGGCCCAACTGCATTCTTCCGCCGTTTCGTCGTAGAAAGCCCCCAACTGGAAGCTGAACGGTACATTTTCCAGAGCTTTGCTGAAGCGGACCGTGTGGGGCGCCGCGTAAACCGGATTGACATCCAGCAGGGCCAGCACTTTGACCTTGCCGTCGTGCATGTCGCGGACCAGATCCGTGAAATTCTCCTGCACCCGCACCGGACCGTTCAACTGCGGTTCAATAAAGTCAACTGTGGTGCCGATCGAGGTGAGCTGCGCATTGATCAGGTTGGCCAGTGCATGCACCTCGGGAGACTGCTGCAGTCCGGCAACCACCAGTCCCTGGCGTCCCGCTTTTTTCAAATCGGAGGCCATGGCTTTCACAAACGCGGTTTCCCGCTCGTTCAGCTCAGGCACTTCGCAGGGCAGTCCCAGACCCGCAGCCAGGGCGCGGGCAATGCCGTTCACCCGGCCTGCGCGGACCGGCAGACGGTCATCCGCGTTCGATCCGGTCAGGGTGTAGGAGGACTCCACCGCGTAAAAACGGTTGCGTTTGGCTCCGTCGACAATGCGGCGGCGGGAGGCAAAATCCTGCGCATAACGCACCCGGGCCGGACTCCAGCCCATAAAATCGCTGTCCAGTGACACCAGCACATCAGCCTGATCCAGATGCAGCACCGACTGCATGGGCTTGCCGAAGAGTTTTTCCAGTCCCAGGACTTCGTTTTCCGTGCTGACCGGGTCGAACACATGAATTTGCGCCTGGGGCAGGTCCTTGACGATCTGATCGCAAAGTCTTTTTTCGGTGGGCGAGGAACTGTGGGGCAGCAGAATGCGCAGTCCCTCTCCTTCCGGACAACCGGCCAGAGCGGTTTGCAGTTCGGATTTGAAAGAATTGTAATCCTTGGGAATTCCGGCTTTGCGGTAGCCCGGCTGACGGTCCGGATCATAGAGATCCAGAACCGAGGCCTGGGAAAAGGTATCCGTGGCTCCCAAAGAGGCCGGATGCAGAGGATTTCCCTCCACTTTGGTGGGACGTCCCATGTGGGATTCAACCATGATTCCCTGCGCAAAACCCGCGAACATACGGGCGGTGGCGTAAAACAGCGGTTTTCCGGGGACAATCTCCTCCGGCGCCTTGACGTAAGGAACAATCAATTCCTTGGGCTGACGGGTACAGGCGGCCAGACCGGCCAACGCGGCACTGCCCCCCATCAGTTTCATAAAACTCCGGCGGTCCACCCCGCTCTCCGCGGAACTTTCCTCCCGGTCCGCCGGGGCCGCAGGCAGACGGGTGACATCCCGGTCCAGATAACTGGTGTACATGCGGGGGTCGCGCTGCTCCCAGTCCTCGCAACCCAGGAGTTCGCCCATGACGCGGCG
>JBMTJR010000044.1:0-11899 GCA_049438565.1 Kiritimatiellia bacterium | reverse complement strand
CGTCGAGCGCATCGAATGCCCCCCGGCTCAATTTGGCCACCATGGCCGGGGTGAGTGAACTGGTAATTGGACTGACCGTAGTGGCCGTGGGCACCTCCCTTCCCGAACTCGCCTCCACGATTGCCGCTGTGCGCAAATGTCAGCATGACATGGCCATCGGGAATGTGGTGGGGTCGAATTTGTTTAATACGCTGGCGGTGGTGGGAATTGCCGGATGTATCCGTCCCTTTTCGCTGGATCCTGAAATTCTCACCCGGGATTTTCCGGTGATGCTTCTGCTGACGCTCTCCCTGTTTGTTTTCGGCTGGGGGCGCAAAGGAAAAGGGCGGATCAACCGGCTGGAGGGGGGGACGCTGCTGCTGAGTTTCCTGGGCTACACCGCTTTGCTGATTCATTCGGTGCTGGGCCGCTGAGCGGAAATATCTGTTCTTTGCTACTTTCTGCTGTTGAGCTGTTGCTTCAATGTCTGTGCCACCTGTTTTCTGTCGTGGGTTTGGCAGTACCAGCGGATGGTCCGGCGTAGTCCCTCCTCCAGCGGAACCTCCGGTTTCCATCCAAGCCGCGACAGCGCGTAGCTGCCGTCCAGCGCGCGGTGTTTCACCCCTACCGGCTGGTCGGCAAGGTGGCGAATGCCATCCGGCGGTTCCCATCCGAGTTCACGGAAGATCATGCCGGCCACCTGGTTGAGGCTGATGAACGCTGAGCCGCCGATGTTGACCGCCCCGCCGTCGGTGATGTGCTCACCCGCAAGCATGAGACCGGCCACGACGTCATCCACATAGGTGAAACCCCGCGTCTGTTCGCCGTCTCCCCAGATCTCGAAGGGGTTCTGTCCCACAAATGCTTTGGCGATAAGGGCGATGATGGCATGGCTCTCATTTTCGCGGGGACCGTATGCTGTGGATATGCGCACGGATGCGGCCGAGATGCCGAACTGGAGGTGATGCGCCTGCAAGGACAGTTCGCCCATCAGTTTGGCCCAGCCATAGGTCTCGTCGGCAAATGCACCGCCACGCTTTCTGAAGCAAACCATATCCTCTTTGAGCAGCAGTGGGTCTTCCTGCTGGAGGTCCGTTGGATACACACAGGCCGAACTGGCAAAGGTAATCCGGCGGACACCCGACTGGGCGGCGCAATGGAAAACGAGATTGTCCAGTGCCATGTTTACGGCACAATTCGCTGGGTGGGTGTGAATATAGCCCCGTCCGCCGTGATCGGCCGCAAGATGAAAAACATGCTCACAGCCCTGAACAGCCTTCCGGGTGAATTCGATGTTGCGAAGGTCTCCCTCAAGGAATTCAATCTCCTTCTCGATCCCGGACAGATGGCGGCGCACACCGCTTGACAGGTCATCAGCGACGCGGACTTTCGCGCCGCTGCGGACCAGAGCCTCAGCGAGATGACTGCCGATGAAACTCGCGCCGCCGGTAACAAGACAGGATGTGTGACGGGTACTCATGATGTTGATTCGAGTTGTTCTGCCAATTCGGAAAACTGCCGGTCATCAAAAAACTCGGCATCCGGTTGCTCCAGTGTGTAGCGTACATGATAAGCGAAAGATGTGAAGCGCGTGATCATCACTGCATCGCATTTTGCCAGGAGCAGCATGTCAACCAGTGCATCCCCGGCCGCGCGGATTCCCCGTTCTGTTCCGTCCCGGTAAACATGATCGAAATCGATGCCTTCGCCATCCTCGGGCCGCCAAACGGGCCGGGTAATCAAGCGGGGCAAACGACCGCGGAGAAACCGGATCACAAGGTCAGAGTCGGTTGCAACAAAGACCGTGTAGTTCTCTCCAAACCGCCGCCTGCCGTATCTCTCCACCACCCGTGCCACACGATCCATAAAAACCTCGAAATCGCTGATTTCACGCTGACGGAAGTGCGCCCGGAAGTCTCCTTCGCCGTTTCCGTGCCGTATATGCAGGCCGATTACAGGGCGTCCGTCCATGTGGTCGCGATGGAAGTCCCCGGCCTGATTGCGCCAGATCGGTTTCGGCCTGAGCATGCGGTAGCAGCGCGACAAGGCCTCGTCGGTGAGCCGGATTTTCGCGGGGACGACCCAGTTCCGGGTGATACGGAAAACCGATGGCAGTGAAGGAAGCACGGTCGGACACCCGCAGTCGATGCAATTGGCGATGACCGCCGCCAGGGCGTCGTGATCCAGGCCTCCGTTCGGCATGCGCGCGATGGAGCCGTCCTCCAGCTCCATCGTCGCACTCGTTGTGAGCAGGGGTTGCGGAAAGCGCACTGTATCGACGGTTTGATCGGCGATGACAGGTATACCGGCTTGTTCTTTTGTGACCGGTTCAAAGAGCGAGGGGAAAAGATTATGTGATGGATCGCCGCGCGTATACGGGTTTCCCCGCCAGTCAATCACCAGGGTGCGTTTTGTTTCCACCGCGTATGCCCAGCAGGGTGCAAGGGTCCGGATCATACATCCGAGGCCGCTGTAAATGGGGTTGATATCAGCTGCTATGATGTACCGCTGGTCTGTTTTTGCGGACAACGGCAGCAGAGGATAGCGGTTCCGGAAGAGGATGGATTCAGCCTGCGTCCGGGTGTAGACCGAGCGGGGCGGCGGGGGAAGGGGAGTCTCCTTTGGTTTCCTGAACTGCAAAAAAGGAAAAGGCGCCATGGGGGGGATCCTGTAAGTGCGGCGTGTTCAGCTGCGGTCGGGGCCGAGATCCTCAGCGCCGGGTTCGCAGGATCCCATGATTGCCAGAATTCTTGCTTTCGAAGTGGAGGGGGATAAATCCATACGCATCTTTTTCGTTGGGTGTGGGCCGGATGTCAAGCGGAAGCGGTTGTTCCGCATCCCGAATTCCTCGCTCATTTCTTTTTCATCCTTTTTAAAATGGACTTCTTCTACCTCTCCGGAGCACCCTGAATCGTTCTGAGCACTTGAGGAATGGGAGTTGACCCTTTTCCGGGATGGGATAGTGGACCCAGTGTGAGTTTCCGATCCGCTTTTCTGAATCTATCCGCAAGAGTTCCGCTGCAGCGCAGCCGTCCTGAAAAGCGGCGGTTGGTGGTGTCGCTGGGGGGGCTGACCCGGGAGGGAGCGGGATGGCGGACCGGGTGGAGTTATCGGGACGGGGAAAGGTGCCGGGAAGTCACGGTCTCCACTGCAGACCCCTCCGGTTTTCTGGCCGGGGTGGGGGATGCGGCCCTGCCTCCTTCAGTGCTGATGGGAATGCTGGGCCCTTTTCAATCTCTGCAAATCCGTGGAGGAAAAATCTGTCCGCAGCTTCGTGAGGGCGCGGCGGCGGCGGCGCGAGTGATGCAGGAACGTTTTGAAGAGTCGCATCCGGTTTTGCTGAAGCTGCACACCCGGAAATTGCAAAAACAGATCCCTAAGGATTCGCCTCTCTGTGTTTGTTTCACCGGAGGGGTGGACTCCTGTTTTTCCGCGTTGGATCTTCGGGAGCAGAGTTCCGCTCTGATGTTTGTGCGGGGCTTTGATATTCCCACCGCGAACCGGACTTTGTATGAGCAGGTGAAAAAGCGGCTGGATTTGTTGGCGGCCGATTTGGATCTGCCCCTCATTGAAATGGAGACCAATCTGCGTTTGGAAACCGATTTCCGTCAGATTTTGTGGGGAAAGCGTGCATTCGGGGTGGCGCTCGCCTCCATGGCACATCTGCTGCCCGACTCGCAGGGAGGGCTGGCGATTCCGGCAAGTTATGATGTAAGCAATCAGTTGACGGCGGGGTCGATGCCGGAGCTGGATCCTTTGTGGTCGAGTGCCCGTCGACGGATCATTCATCACGGGGTCGAAAGCAGCCGCTATGAAAAGATCCGCAGGCTGGCAGAGTGGCCTTTGGCGCTCAAGCATCTCCGGGTCTGCTGGATGAATCCGGAGAATGCCTATAATTGCGGACGCTGTGAGAAGTGTGTGCGAACTCTGGTGCTTTTGGAAATGGCGGGACTTTCGAAATTCGCCAGTGCCTTTGATGGGCCGCTGGAGCTGTCCAAGCTTCCGGATTTGAAGATGACCAGTTCTCTGGTTTTTTCTCACTGGGAGCAGATCTATGATTTGCTGAAAGAAAACTCCAGGGTGGACGCTCTCCGCAGGGCCGTGCAGAACCTGCTGGACCGGAATCGAATCCTTTTGGGTCTGGACGGCTAAGGAGAGCTTATGCTGAACCTTTATCCTCATTGTAATCTTGTACCCCTTTACAAACCGGATGGGGTTCTTCTGCCCCGGACCTCTTTTAAATCGGTTGAAAAGATACAGGCATATGGGTTGGAGTTCCGGATATGAGTGGATTCTTTTTTGCGCAGGTCACAGAGGGTCAGCTGACGCAGTGCCGCTCGCGCTGCGCCCGGATGCTTGCGCACCTGAATCGGCCCTGCCATGCGGTAAAATCCGGATTCGGGGGCTTTCTCATGGCTGCGGCTCCGCATTCGGGTGTCCTGCAGACTTTTAAAACCGAACGGGAAATGGGGGTTCTGCTGGGCTACGCTTTGGATGAGCGGGGACGGCGGCTCTCGCCGGAGGATTTGTCTCTGCGCTGGAAAAAAGAACCTGCTTTCCAGCCGGATGGATATTTTGCGGCCGTGGTGGTCCGTGCGGACGGGAGTCTGACCGTGGCCGTGGATCCGCTGGGACTTTATCCCTGTCATTACACCCAGCTGCAGGACGGATGCTGGGTGCTGGCTTCCGCAGCCCGGGATCTGGGCACACATCCGGATTTCCGGCCCCGTCCGGATCCAGAGGGAATCGCGGGTCAACTCCTGCTCAATGCGCCTCTGTATTTGCACAGCACTCTGGAGGACGTGCGTCTGATTCCCCCGTGCTCAATTCTGCATCTTCGCCAAGGAGAGCCGGCCGAGATTTGCGCGGCCGGGAAAGTTCCGCTTCATCCTCCCGGTTCTTTCGAGGAAGCCTACGAGGAGTATGCGGCGCGTTTGGAATCGGCCTTCCGCAAACATGCGGCCGTGGCCGCCGGGGAGGCGACGGACCTTCTTTTGTCCGGGGGAAGAGATTCCCGGACCGTGGCGGCGCTAGTGGTGCGGGAAGGTATCCGGCCGCGTCCGGTGACTTTCGGTCTGCGTCACGAATTCGAAGTGCGGGCGGCCCGGGCAGTGGCTGCGGATTTGGGGCTGAGACCTTTTCATTGGATCCGGGATCAGGATCCGGTCTGGATGTTGAAGGCCTGGGAACAGCGTGCCATTCGATCTGCGGGTTACGGAGGGGGGACCTTCGGGGGAATTCCGATGTATGCGGGTTTTGCTCCCTGGATGCATCATGGAGTTTTGATCGATGATTTGCTGGGTGGATTTGCGATGAATTTCTCCTGGAACCCCGAAATCCGGCAGCATGAGGAATCCCTGTTTTTTGAAAAGCTTAACCGGTGGGGGTTCCCGGCGGAAACGCTCCGTGATTTGTACCGGGATCCGGAGGCAGGGGAGCTGGGGCTGCGGCTGCGTGACCGCGTGCTGGCGGATTTCAAGGGCCCTGCCGGGGAAACGGGACAGGCCTCATTCGACTGGAAATTTAAAACCCGGGTCCGGACCCATCTGGGGGCCACCCTGTGGGATCTCACCCGGTATACCTGGCCGATCGTTCCCGGTTGCGATCAGGAGCTGTTTGCGTTTATGCGGGGTCTGCCCATGGAGTGGGTCGGACCGCGCCGTCTGCAGAACCGTTTGCTGGCCTCCCATGCTCCGCACATGCTGGAAATTCCTTTTGACAACAATACCATGAACTTTGTTCCGGACCGTATGCAGGCCCGCCGCCGCTTCAAAGTGCCGAAAGTTTTTGCCAGTTCCCAGCCTTTGCGGTATCACCGGATTTTTGACCTGCATTCGCCGGGATGGAGAGCGGTGGTTCCGCTGGCGGAAGCCGGCAGGGAGTCGCTGCATGGGCTGTTCCGTCCGGAGAGACTCGAGGGGTTGTGGCCCCGGGATCTCCGTCGGTACTTCGCTTCCAATCCGTTCGCCGGGCTTGCGGGAATGCGGAGTCTCATGGTGCTGGCAGGGTATTTCGCACAGGATGATTTATGAAAATATTGCTGACAGAACTTGGAAACACGGCAACCGTAGATGTGGAGCTCTGGGCGGAATGCTGTCGGCAACTGACTCCGGACCATGAGGTGACCCTGCTGCACCGTTTGGCGGATCCCGCGTTTCTGAAGGCGCATGGACTTGGGGAGGTTGCGTCGGAGTTTCTGCCTTTGCCCGCCTTGCCGGAGAACTGTGCGGATCCGGAGTCTCTGGACCGCGCCCTGGCTCTCGCAGATCCCGTTGTGCATGGACGCCTGCATGCCCTGGTGGCGGATCATGATGTGGTTGCGGTCGCCCCCGGAGGGAAATATTTACGGGGTTATGCGGTACACAATGCACTGGTGAGTCTATGCGCCGCCCGCTTGCAGGATAAACCGTATCTGATCCTGCATCAGAGTGTGGGACCCATGGATCCCGGTCCGCAGCTGGATCTGTTCTGTGCACTGAGCCGCGATGCGGAAGGGCTGCTTCTGCGTGACCGGAAGAGTTTTGCGTTCATGAAACGACAGCCCGGAACCCCGGCAAAGATGATACTCACTGCGGATCCGCTGTTCCGTCTTTTACCCTGCCCGCCGGGAGAACCTGCGTATGATGTGGGACTCAATTTCCGTCTGGGATTCAATGGCTGGACTTCCGGGGAGGATTTGCTGGCCTTTGCCGGAGAATTAAAACGCAAGCAGGGATTGCGGGTGCTGATTTACAGCACCACGCATGATCTCTCCGATTCCATCACCTCCGGCGCGGAGGCGCTGGGGGTGGCCTGCCGTCCCGGAGTCCTGGCCCCGCCCATGCTGCTCTCCCTGCCGGGAAGCTGCCGGGTGAATGTGACGGATAGTTTTCACGGCAGCATTTTTTCACTGCTCTCGGGACGTCCGGTGGTGATGTGTCAGTGCGATTTTGATTCATGGAAACTTCAGGGAACCTTTCGTTTTGGCGGATTCCATCCTTCTCTGCATCCCGGACTGCGTTCCCCGGCCTTCCACCGGTCTCTGTACCGGAAAACCCTCAACACATTGCGGAACCCTGAAAAACAATTCCGCAGACAAAGCCGGGAGCTGCCCCGCCTCGCCCGGGCGGCGGCCGCAGGGTGGGAGGAGGTCCGGTGCCGCCTGCAGGAGCTGGAAAAGACAAAGAAAACAGTCCGCACTTTCCCCGCAGTCAAATCCCCACCCCGGGTGGTGGCTCTGATTGCGGCCTGGAATGAGGAGCGGTTTATCCGGGCCTCGCTGATCCATTTACAGGAACAGGGGGTGGAGGCGGTTTTGCTGGACAATGAATCCACCGACCGGACGGTTGAGATTGCCACTGAATTTCTGGGGAAGGGGCTGCGTTCCATCGAGACCATTCCCCGGAAAGCGCATTTCGATTGGAAAGAGATTTTGAGCATCAAATCCCGCCTGCAGGATGAAATCGATGCGGACTGGTTTTTGCATATGGATCCGGATGAATTCCGTCTTCCGCCCCCGGGATACGCCCGGCTCTGCGATTGGATTCAGGCGGCGGATCAACAGGGTTATAACGCAGTGGACTTTCTGGAGTGTACCTTTGCGCCCTGCCTGGAATCCCCGGATCATGATCATCCTGATTTTCAGCAGACGCTGCGCTGGTATTATCCTTTCAAAACCGAACAGCTGTACCGCCTGAATGCCTGGAAAAAGCAGCCGGGCGGGGTGGACCTGGTTGAATCAGGCGGGCATTTGGTGTCTTTTCCCAATCTCCGCCGCTTCCCGGAATCCGGATTGATGCGTCATTATCTCTTTCTCAGCGAAGCCCATGCGGTGGAAAAGTACAGTCCCCGCTCCTACAAACCTCAGGAAGTGGCGCAGGGCTGGCATGGCTGGCGTTCCGCAGTTTCCGATGAGGGGGTCTTTCTGCCCCCGGCTGCGGAGATGCGGGTGTACCGCGGGGATAAGCAGCTGGACCCTGCCTGTCCGCGGGTGGAGCATTTTCCTTTTCTGAAACCGGAGGAATGACCGGAAGTCCGTTTCACCAGTCCAGGGTCAGTCCGGCGGAGAGACGGCGCTGGGTGACGGTGTTCTGTCCGGGAAAGACGCGGTAATCATCGTCGGTGGCATTGCTGGCCATGAGGCTGAACTGAAGATTTTCCGTGCCGGGAATTCGGAAGTGGCAAGCCAGGTTGGTCAGCCACTGCTCATTGCCTCCTTCTGTGCGCAGCGCGTTCTCCACCTGATCACGGTACCACTGCGAGACCTCGAAGCGCAGAGATGGGCAGGGGATCCAGTCCAGCTGAACCCGGACAAAGTGGCGGGCGTAATCGAGCGTGTAACGGCTGGCATAGGGGGCGGAATCCGGATTTTTGTCCATCCACATATAGCTGGTGCTCAGGTGAAGCTGTTCCTGCAGGCTGAGGTCCAGAACGAGTTCCGCGCCGAGGGTGTCCACGTCTCCGATATTTTCCGCCTGCCAGCGGACGGCGGAGGCATCCGGACGGACCCAGTCCACGGTGTCCGAGGTCTGATATTGGAACAGTACGGCCTGCAGAGTGGCCGCTTCGCTGAGGATCCAGTCCGCTCCGATTTCGACCGCGGTCTGCTCCTGAAGTTCCAGTCCGGCGTTACCCAGGCTTCCCGGAGATTCGTAGTTCAGTTCCGTATAGCTGGGACGGCGGACGCTCTGGCTGACTTCGGCATGCAGGTTCAAAACGGCGGCAGGGGTGAAGTCCAGCCGGGCCAGGGGGAGGAGTTGATTCTCTTCATCCTCCAGAATTTCCCCCCGAACCCCGGCGCTGAGTTTGAGCTGATCCGTCATCTGCCATTCCGGGAGCAGGGTGGCACTGAGACGGTAGCGGGAAAAATCCCCCAGAGAATTGCTCTTGATGTCCTCCAGATCCGCCGCCAGCCGGGTGTGCAGGGCCAGATTCTCCTGCAGGAACCAGCGTGCTCCGGTCTGGGCCGCCGCGCTGCGGGTTTTGTGCTGATTGCGGAACAGAGAATCGGGGAGCCACAGTTTGTAATCATCCTCAAACTGACGCAGCAGCAATGCGCTGTTCCACTGGCTGCGCGGATCCGTACTCTGCCAGGCGCCGACCAGAAGGGTGTCTTTTGTGCGTTCCTCCGCATCCAGATTCTCATTCACCCCGTAGTAGCCCCGGGCGCCGAAGCTTTTGTCCTGGTGTCCAAACAGAAGATCTCCCTGACCGGCATCACTCTGATGCTGAATCCGGGCACCGCCCCGGGCCGACTGCACATCGTTGTCGGAAAAATCCACATGGGGAATTTCGCTGAAGCCCGCGAAAGCGCCCACACCGGTTCGGGAGCCGGAGTCGTCCCGGACCCAGTGTTCACTGCCCGCATTTCCCCAATAGCCGTCCTTGTTGTCGATGCCGGCGGTCAGGGTATTCCGGTTCTGCAACGGAAGAGGGCTCAGCGAAACCGTGCCGGTTAAATGACCCTCAGTGCTCCGGGCCTGGTTCACGCCGGTCAGCAGCTCCGGACGGGAAAACCACCAGGCGGGAAAGGGCAGTTCGGCATTGAAATGTTCGGTTTGGGCATTGGCCAGCGCAAGACCAAAGAGACTCAGGCCGGCCCCGGAAAAGCTGGAGCCGCGGATACTCAGATCGCTCTGTCCCACGGCCTGACCCTGGGTGACCACCACCACGCCGGGAAGCGACTGCAAGGCGGTGGCGATACTCACATCCTGTCCGGTTTGCTGCACCGGAATCAGGGGGCGGTCGGAAACCTGCAGCGGGGGAACTTCGGTGGTCTCCTGCGCTGAGAGAAAGGAAAGAACGAACCCGAAAGAAAGAGAGAAAGGGATCAATTTTTTCATGTGCGCCTCCTAGCCGGAGCTGAATTGAATGTAAACCCAAAATATTTATAAAGTTTACAATAAGCAAACAAACGGATTCCTGCGTTGCCACGGGGAGGATTTGGGATAGGAGGGGATGAAGATGAATATTGAGTTGTTAAACAAACTCCGGGCTGCTGCACCGGAATGGGTGAGCAGTGAAGTGCTGCGCATGCCCCGTGGGGTGAGCCGGGCGGCGGTTTCCAAACAGATCAAAGGGTTGCAGTCCGCCGGGTACGAAATCGAATCCAGTCCTCGAAAAGGGTATCGTCTGGTAAGGGATCCGGACGGCCTGCGCGCGGAGCAGATTCTGCCTCTGGTGTCGGACACCCGCTTTGCCGGGGGCACCTATGTGTACAAAGAGCTGGTGGAATCCACGAATGACGAAGTGCGGAATCTGGCGGAGGCCGGGGCCCCGGAAGGGAGTCTGGTGGTGGCGGAAATTCAGGAAAAAGGCCGCGGACGGCGCGGGCGGGTCTGGTTTGGCCGGCCGGGGGACAGTTTGCTGTTTTCAGTGCTGCTGCGTCCTCCGCTGACTCCGCAGGAGGCCACGCTGATTCCGCTGCTGACCGCGACCGCGGTGGCCCGGGCGCTCTCGCAGGCGGGTTTGGAAGGGGTGGGCATCAAGTGGCCCAACGATGTGCTGGTGGGCGGAAGGAAACTCTGCGGGGTGCTTTGTGAAATGAGCGTGGACATGGAAGGGATTCAGTATGCCATGCTGGGAATCGGTTTGAATGTGAACACGCCGCTGGAAAAATTTCCGCCGGAAATCCGGAAAATTGCCTGTTCCCTGTCTTCGGAAAGCGGACGGTCCTGGCGGAGAGTGGAGCTGTTGCCCGCGATTCTGCGGGAGCTGGAGATGCAGCTGCGGTTGGCCTGGGAGGGAGATACCGCAGGGATATTGTCCGGATGGCGCGAGAGGGCATTGACTCTCGGGCGGGAGATTGAGGTGGTTATGCCCAACGGAGAGCGGATGCGGGGTATTGCGGAGGATGTCAATGAACGGGGCGCCCTGCTGCTCCGGGATGCTGCGGGTCAGCTCCATACCCTGCACAGCGGAGAAGTGTCGCTGGGCACGCGGCCCTGAGCATCACCCACCGCGAATCAGGCGGCTTCCAGCTTTTCATTTTTTTTGGCGTCCTTGAGGGTCTCCATGTCGATAAATACGTAAATCCCGTCTGAAAAAATCACAAAGGCAGGATCAGTCAACCCAGGCCCTCCTCTGATTGAACGGATAGAAAGGCACATATTCCCTGGAATCGCACGCAAAAATTATGAAGCACGAAATCAGAAGCTTGCCAATCCATTCGCAACAGAGTAAATTTAACTTATGACAACGGTAAAGGAAATCGAATCTGCTTTAAAAGAGCTTCCGGCAGATAGACTTGCGGAGTTCCGGGAATGGTATGAATCCTTCGACGCAGAGCGGTGGGACAAGCAGTTTCAGGAAGACGCAGAAGCTGGAAAGCTTGATGCGCTTGCTGATGAGGCGATTGCCGACTTTGATGCCAATCGGTGCCGGGAACTGTGAGGCATTACGCCACCCCCTGATACTGGGGTATGTACAGGCAACTTGCACCGGATATACAAAAGCTGGCTGATGAGAATTTTTCGATTTTGAAGCAGAACCCCCGGCACCCATCCTTGCGATTGAAAAAGGTCGGCCGGTTTTGGTCTGCCAGAGTTGGCAGAGGACACCGGGCACTTGCTGTTCAAAAAGATGAAGGTATTCTCTGGTTCTGGATTGGAACCCATTCAGAATATGATCGGCTAATCAAATGAAACTACGAACCCTAGGCTGGGGAGGTGACTTTGCGCCCCGCAGCTTAGACGTTGAATTCGCGGCCAGTATCAGACAGGATGAACGGGATCAATTGGATGTAGCTGCCGGGGTTCGGAACTTAAACGGGAACATGAGATCCTGTCAGATCCTGTTTCTCTGGTCTGGAGTAGTGTCGCTGGGTACGCGGCCCTGAGAGGATTCCTACAGCCGGTTAAGAATCATGTCCGCGACTTCAAGGGTCTGGAAGCGCGCCAGCATGGTGCCTTCTCCGATGACCTCCCGCCCCAGGGTGTGCAGC
>JBMTJR010000043.1:0-11920 GCA_049438565.1 Kiritimatiellia bacterium | reverse complement strand
GGAGAGAGTTCGGTCAGCGACACTTCATTTTCCGCGTTGCGCAGCAGAACGCTTCCGCCCCCGTTTGACCCAAGCCTCCATTCGATGAAAAATTCGGTTTTCCCGTCTTTTCGGGGCCGGGAAGTTTCGATGACCTTGGAGAGAGTTTGTTGATACTGAAGGCTGTCGTAAGATTCCGGCCAGTTTGCGGTTTCACTTTGGAGAATTTTTTTCTGAATTCTGCCGAGATGACGGGTTTGCAGGTCGATCTGCAGAATCAGCTGCTCTCCGGATGTTTTCACGCGAAGATCGCCTTGGCGGATGATGCGGTTGGGAACCGCTTTTTCCATCAGCACCTTCTCCTCCCCGAAAAGAGAGAAAAAAGGAAGGAGAAGGGCGAGCAGAAAAAGAGGGGACTGCATCAGAGCTGGGCTTCGGGTTTATGGAAAGTGCTTTCCACCGACACTTTGACTTCGTCCCCCACCCGGATGATGCCCAGGGCGGAGGGGCGTTTGAGTCCGAAAGCTTTCAGGGAAACCAGAAAGGTGCACTTGAAATGGGTCCCGGATTCATCCGTGACCAGCGGACCGACGGTGACCGGGATCTCCAGTTCCGTTTCCTGAATTTTTAGTTTGAGGGTTGCCGCTTTTTCTCCATCGTTGTTCAGGTCCCAGTCTGAAACCTGGCCGGTGATCTGCGGATAAAGTGTAGGCTCAAACATTTTCATCATGTTCCGGTCCCGTTTCACATGGTGGGTGGTAAGTTCCTCCGTGGTGAATTCGATTTCGTCTGCGCTCAGAGTTCCTCCCTTTTCGATAGGCGTCCACTCCACCCGCTCCACTTTTGAAGTGGCGAAACCTGTGAAGTCGTGAAGGGTGGAAGTGCCCTCAAACCGGACGATGGACTGCAGATCCATTTGTTCCGCATTTGCGGTGGAGAGAAGAAGGAGGAGAAGAAGAATTTTGTTTTTCATGACTCCATCAATATGCCCGAAGTCCAGGCATAGGGAAACTGCAACAACCTTACAATTCATTCAGAAAGCCAGAGGGGGGTTGCCAAGTGGAGCCGGGATGCTTAGAGAAAGGAATATGCAAACGATTTTTGTAGTGGAGGACGATCCCGCGGTGGCCCGCGGGCTGCTCAGCGGACTGAAAGAAGAAGGTTACGAGGTGGTGCATGTCGCCACGGCGGCCCAGGCCCGGAAAAAGATCCGTGAGGTCGGGCCGGCCGCGGTGCTGCTGGATCTGGGATTGCCGGATGAAGACGGAATGGGACTGCTGCAATGTTTCCGGGAGGAAAATCCCCAGCTGCCGGTGCTGATTCTGACTGCGCGGAATGAGGTGGAGGAGCGGGTGAGCGGATTGGACCGGGGAGCCGTGGATTATATTCTGAAACCTTTTGCTCTGCCGGAACTGCTGGCCCGGATCCGGATGCATTTGCGGCGCAGCGGGGTGGCCGATGCGGCGGTGCTTCCCTGTGCAAATCTGAAGGCGGATCTTCTTGCGCACAGACTGACCTGTGACGGCAGGATGATCGAGCTGCCTCCCCGGGAATTTGATCTGCTGGTCTGTCTCATGCGCTCCGCGGGGAAACCGGTGAGCCGGGAACAGATTTCCCGTGAGGTCTGGAATTCCCCGCAACGGATGAGTTCGCTGGACAATTTAATTGATGTGCACATTTCCCGGCTTCGGGAACGGCTCAGTGATGCGGGGAGCGGCGCGGTCCTGCGCACGGTCCGCGGTGTCGGCTATACCTTGGAGAAAGGAGAGGCGGAATGAGCAGGATTCCGCTGCGCCGACGTTATTTCCGGGATGTCAGCCGCATGGGAGGTCTGATTCTGCTGGTGTGCATGGTGGTGTTGACCGGATTCAATGCCGTAGAGTTTTTTGAACACCGCGGAGAAGGGTCCGAGGAGCTTTGGGAGATGGTGATTCTTTTTGTGGCGCTGCTGGCCACGTTACCGGCGGTGGTTTGGCTGGCCTGGCGCACCTCGGGACGGCTGCTCCGGCCGCTGCAGGATATTCACAGCTCCGTTCAGGAGATCCGGGCTGGAAATCTGGACCGAAAAGTCGATGCCCCGGAGGCGGAGGATGAACTGGCCTATCTGGCGGAGAGTCTCAACGCGGCCTTTGACGCCCACCGTTCCGCCCAGCAGCGACTGCTGCAGTTCAGTTCCGATGTCTCGCATCAGCTCCGCACCCCCCTGACGGCGATGAAAACCGAGGGAGAGCTGGCGCTGTCCCGCGAGCGCAGTCCCGAGGAATACCGGGAGACGCTCGGAAGGGTGCTGGAGCAGGCAGATCATCTGTCGCGGGTGGTGAATCAGCTGCTGCTGCTTGCAAAGGTTTCCGCCTCGGCTGCGGAACCGGAATGGGAACGGGTGGATCTTGCGGAACTGAGCCGGGAACTTCCGTTCGCATTCATGGCCATCATGGAGGACCGGGGCGTGGACTGGAGGCTGGAAATGGGGGAGGAGGCCTGGGTCATTTCCGGCAATCCCTGGTGGCTGCGGGAGGCGTTCCTGAATTTGATCAACAATGCCCTGCAATACACGCCGGACCCGGCGGCAATTCATTTGAAGCTGTTCCGGGATGGGGAGCGGATCTGCTGGAGGCTGGAGGATTCCGGACCGGGAATTCCTCCGGAGCAGCGTGAGCGGATCTTTGAGCGTTTCCGTCGGGGGAACACCTCCACTGACCATGGAACGGGCCTGGGACTGGCGATCGTTCAGGAAGTGATGCGGCTGCATCAGGGGGAACTCCGGCTGGAGGAAAGTCCGCTGGGGGGCTGTTCTTTTTCACTCTATTTTCCCATGAAAATCCCACATCAACCCCACAGTATCCCATGACGCCTGAACACCTGCATCTTGCCCTGAATCATCTGCCGCTGCTTGGAGCGGCCCTGTCTTTGATTCCGATTCTGATCGGACTGCTGACCCGAAACCGAATGACCCTGCTGAGTGGTCTGCTGATGGCCTCTCTGAGCGGATGGTCGACGCCATTGGTCATGGAGACCGGAGAAGAGGCCTACGATCGTTATGAGGACGGCCCGGTCCGCGTGTATCTGGATGCAGGTGCGGAGGAGGCTTTGGAGGTTCATGAACACCGCGCCCATGATTTCGCCAAATTTCTCTACGCGAATGCTTTCTTAAACACCTTGTGTCTTGGACTGCTGCTTTTGAAAAAGCCCCATGCCGAAAAAATCTGCTGGGCCGCGGTGGCGATGGGCATTCTTGCCGTGATCTCCGGGATCTGGATTGCGGAATCCGGCGGCAAAATCAGACGTCCGGATTTCCGGCAGCCCGGGGCCTATGCGGTGGATTGTGAGGAAAGCTGAATTTGAGTATTTGCCAATCTGTGCTGGAAAGCGTAGGGTGGGCTCTCCTTTGAACTTTCGGAGAATTCTATGCATGCTTTTCCCGCTCCCGATCCTGTCCAGGCTGAAAATAATCTGTTTGAACTTCTGAAGATCCCCGGTCTCAGCGGACGGGAACGTCCGGTGGCGGACTATCTGACCCGGGCACTGATACAGGCGGGCTGTGAACCGGAGTGGATTCAGGAGGATGATGCCCATACGCGGATTCCCCGGGATTTTGAGATGGGAAATCTGATTGTGAAACTGCCCGGAACCGTGCAGTGGCCGCGTCTGATGTTTTCGGGTCATATGGACACCGTTCCACTGGTGCGGGGAGTGGTTCCGGTCAAGGCAGGAGACCGTTATGTCTCGGAAGGGGATACGGCTCTGGGCGCTGACAACCGTACCGCCTGCGCGGCCATCCTCACCCTGGCGCAGACGCTGTTGCAAAACAAACTTCCGCATCCTCCGATCACGCTGCTGTTTACGGTGGGCGAAGAAATCGGACTGTTCGGGGCCAAAGAGGTGAATCCTGAGGATCTGGGTCATCCGGAGATGGGTTTTAACATTAATTCCGGCGATCCGCTCCGGGCCATTGTGGGGGCCATTGGCGCGCACCGCTGGCAGGTCGAAATCAAAGGAATCGCCTCGCACGCGGGCGTGCATCCGGAGCATGGGGTTTCAGCGGCGCTGATCGCGGCGCGGGCGATTGCCTCGATTTCGGATCAGGGATATTTCGGGCTCATTCAGAAAGGGGAGAAACGTGGCACCAGCAACGTGGGCGTGATCCAGGGGGGCGAGGCCAGCAATCAGGTGACTGATCTGGTGAAAGTCTCCGGAGAGTCACGGAGTCATGATCCTGAATTTCTCAATGAAATCACGGATGCGATCGAACATGCATTCGCCGAGGCCGCCGCCGGGCTGATCAATCATGAAGGCCGGCCCGGCACGGTCCAGTTTCATCGGCAGGCCGACTATCACGCCTTCCGGATCGCGGACGATCATCCGGTGGTGCAGGCGACCGCCAAGGCGCTTTCCGGTTTGGGGCTTTCCTGTAAACCGGAAGTCACCAATGGCGGTCTGGACGCAAACTTTCTGAACCTGAAAGGAATTCCCACGGTGACGCTAGGTGCCGGTCAGCACAATCCCCACACCGTGGATGAATATGCGGATCTGGGGGAATATCTCACCAATTGCCGCCTGCTGCTGCAGTTGGTTCACGACGCCGTGACATGATTGCGCTGTCCACCTTGCTGGCGGGAAACAGCAGCACTTTTTTTACCGGAACCTCCAAGACCGGCGTGCCGGGCGCGGGAATTCTGGGAGTGGTGCTTTTGGCAAACCTGATGGAGCAGACCCGTCAGTCGGTGGGGGTGCTGCTTCCCCTGTTGATCGCAGCGGATCTTTTCGCGGTTTCCTATTACCGGAGGCATGCGGACTGGGGGCTGATTCTTAAACTGATGCCCTGGACCCTTTGCGGTCTGGGGCTTGGGTATGCCACGGTGAAGATGTACCGGGACTTGGATTTTTCATTTCTGCTGGGGGCCCTGGTGCTGGTGATCCTTGGTTTGGATCTGCTCCGGAACCGCAAGGGATGGGACCGTATTCCCCATCATCTTTTTTACACCGTCTTTCTGGGAGCCGCCACGGGCTTTGCCACCATGATCGGTAACGTGGCCGGTCCCGTAATGTCGCTGTATCTGCTCAGTCTGGGTCTGAATAAGCATCAGTTCATGGGGAGCATGGCCTGGTTCTTTCTGCTGTTGAATCTGCTCAAGGTCCCGCTGTTTGTCTCGGCGGAAATGATCACGCCGGATTCTCTCCGGCTCAGTGTGTATTTCCTGCCCGGCATCGTGGTGGGCGCGCTGACCGGCCGACTCATCTTTCAAGTGATTCCCAGCAAACCTTTCGGGGTGGTGGTGCAGATTTTTGCCGCCGCGGCGGCTTGCCGGCTGATGTTTTCCTGAGCAGGGGGCGGAGAATCAGCCAGGCGTCTGCACCCGTTTCAGCTCCCGTTTCATAAGCAGGGAAATGATCAGTGCGATTGCAAACACCGCTCCGAAAATATACAGGGACTGCTGATAACTCTGGGTGCGCGCGACCACGGTGGAATTCAGCAGAGGACCGGCAATTCCCGCCAGAGACCAGGCCGTGAGCAGGAGTCCCTGAATCGTGGGCAGTTCTTTCAGACCGAACAAATCACTGATGTAGGCGGGAATACAGGAGAAGCCTCCGCCGTAACAGGTGAGGATCAGAAAAGTCACGCCCATAAATGCAAAGGGGTAGTTGCCGAGATTCGCCAGGAGCGGAAAGGCGATCAGCTGAATCACAAAAAAAGCGGTGAAGGTGTTGGCCCGTCCAAGACGGTCGGAAAGCGAGGCCCAGAACAGACGGCCGATCCCGTTAAACAGCGAGATGCCCATCACCAGAACACTGGCCAGTTCCACCGAAAGATGGACCATTTCGTAGCCCATTTTCTTGGCGTTGGCAATCACCGCAATTCCGCAGGAGACATTCAGAAACAGCATCAGCCAAAGTCCATAAAAGCCCGGGGTGCGAAGCGCCTGCGCCGCGCTGAGTTCCCGGTGCACCGGTTGGATCTTTTTTCCGGTCCTCTGAACAAAATGCGCCTCATAGCCCTCGGGGGGCGGCGCGATATACAATGCGCCCGGGAGCATGATCAGGAAGTAGATGATTCCCAGTTTGTAAAAAGCATTTTGGATGTCCTTGGCTTCGTAGAGCACCACCCGGTGGGTTTCCACCTGTGGAGGAACCTGTGAAACCGTTGTGGGAGAAAGGATCTCCGCATGCGTCGCGGAGAGCGGCACTTCCATCTCCCCGGTTTTGGGGACAAACTGATCAATCATCAGCGTGCAGACCAGTCCGCCGAACCCAAAACCCATAATGGCCAGACCTGTGGCCAGTCCTCTGCGGTCCGGAAACCATTTGACCAGCGTGGAGATGGGCGCGATGTACCCGAGTCCCAGTCCAATTCCTCCGATGACCCCGTAACAAAGATAAAACAGCCCCAGACTCTGCAACTGACAGGCCAGTCCGGCACCGGCCAGGCCCAGACTGAAGAAGACGGCTGAAAGCAATCCGCCGGTCCGCGGGCCCTTGCGTTCAATCACGCGGCCCAGAAAAGCCGCGGAAATCCCCAGAAAAAAGATCGCGATGCTGAAAGCGGAGGTGGTTTGCACCGCGCTCCAGCCGAAGGTGTTTTCCATGGGCATTTTCCAAGCACTGTAGGCATAAACGGAACCGATAGAGATATGGATCCCGACGGCGGAGGCAGCAATCAGCCATCTGTTTTTTGAGCCTTTCATTTAAAGAGTAGTTTGGTTTAAAAAAGGCATTTCATATAACAGATGTCCGAATATAGCAAGGGTGCGGACCCCGGTTTTCAGTCCGCCAGAGGAATCCAGGCCCGAAGCAGCGCCTGCATCCGGGGCATGCTTTCCGCAGTGGTTTGCGTGACCTCCTCATGGGAGAGAGGGTGGGGGCTGATTCCTGCGGCAAAATTGGTCATGCAGGAGATGCCGGAGACACGGATCCCGGCGGCATGCGCAAGCAGCGCCTCCGGCACGGTGGACATGCCCACGGCATCCGCACCCAGAATTTTCCAGGCCCGGACTTCTGCCGGGGTTTCGTACACCGGTCCACGGGTGGCAAAATAAACCCCCTGCCGGAGTTCCACCGAAGCGTTCCGGGCGGCCCGCTGGAGTTTTTCCTGACCCTCCCGGCTGTAGGCATGGGTTAAATCCGGGAAGCGGGGGCCCCAGACTTTCAGGTGCGGGCCGACCAGCGGATTGTCCCCCATGGCGTTGAAATGATCGGTGATCATCATGAGGTCCCCCACGGCGAATTCCGGATTCACCGCACCCGCCGCGTTGGTGAGCAGGAGTTCTTTCACTTCCTGTTTTGCACAAAGAAAAATGGGGACCGCCACCGGCGTCCATCCTTCCCCTTCGTAAAAGTGCCGGCGGCCTTTAAAAATCCACACCCGGGTTCCGTCCAGCTCGCAGAGCGCGACCTCTCCGCGGTGTCCCGCCACCCCGGGGGAACCGAGACCGGGGATGCGTCCGAATTCGAGGGAGCGGATCACGGTCAACTGATCCGTAACCGCGCCCCAGCCGGATCCGCAGATGATGGCTTTCTCTGCGGAGAGCCCTTCAAAAGCCACGGAAAAAAACTGCTGGGCCCGGTTGAGAAGTTCTGGATTCGGCGGGGTCATCAGGGCAGGATCCTTTCCAGAATCACCGGAGAGCTCTCCGGAGGGGTTGCCCCGAGGGTGAAAGCATTTTTCAACAGGTCTCTGGCCTGATCAGCGCGCCGGGAATCGTTGCTGTGAAGCAGGCAGAGGGCCTGCCCTTTGCGCACGTTTTCCCCGGGTTGGAGCAAATCGGATATGCCCACCGCATGATCAACCCGGTCTGCGGTTTTGGTTCTTCCACCGCCGAGCACCAGGACAGCCCGCCCCACGGCATCGGCATCCACATCCTGCACAAAACCCTCTTCTGCCGCTGGATAAATCTCTCTATTCGCCGCAGCGGGCAGAATTTTTTCCGGGTGATCGCAAAGCGCCGGATCTCCACCCTGGGCGGTGACCATATTCCGGAAAACCTCAAGCCCTCTCCCGCTGCTCAGGGCCTCATCCACCTGCGCCAGCGCCTTTTCGTGAGAGGTGTCCGGATAACTGAGGGTGATCATGGTGGCAGTGAGTTCGCGGGTGACTTCCCAGAGGGCCCCTTCCGTTTGGCCCCGGAGAAAATCCACAGACTCTTTCACTTCCAGCGCATTCCCGATGCAGCGTCCCAGCGGGCAGTCCATGCGGGAAATCAGAGCGGCGACCGGAGTGTTCATCTCGGCGCCGACCCGCACCATGTTCCGGGCCAGTTCCCGGGCCTGTTCTGGATCTTTCATGAAGGCTCCGCGGCCGGCTTTCACATCCAGAACCAGCGCATCCAGCCCCTCCGACATTTTTTTGCACATAATGCTGGCCGTAATCAGGGCAATGGAGGGGACGGTTCCGGTGACATCCCGCAGACCATAGAGTTTTTTATCAGCCGGAGCCAGCCGCTCGGTTTGTCCCACGATGCAGCATCCCACCTCCTGCACCACCCGGATCATTTCCTCTTCATTGAGGTCGGTACGATATCCGGGGATGGATTCCAGTTTGTCGAGCGTTCCGCCGGTAATCCCCAGACCTCTTCCCGAGATCATGGGCACCGCCACTCCGCAGGCGGCGGCAAGAGGTCCGAGAATCAGACTCACTTTGTCCCCAATCCCTCCGGTACTGTGTTTGTCACAGACCGGAAGGGAAAGAGAGGAGGTATCCAGTTTCTGCCCGGTGGCCATCATGGCTTCGGTGAGAAAGGCAGTTTCTTCAAAACTCATTCCGTTAAGGAAGATGGCCATGGCCAGAGCGGCCATCTGGTAATCCGGAATGTCTCCCTGATGATATCCCTGAATAAATTCTGTGATCTCTTCGCGGGTGAGCGCCTGCCGGTCACGCTTTTTTTCCAGAATCCATTGAGGAACAATCATCGATTCCTCCAATTTTCATTGCTTGGAGGGATCGGTAATGGTGTGGGAGGGAATACCAGTGTCCTGTTCATGCCTTAGACCTCCAGACCGATCAGGGCTTTGAGCGTGGATTCCAGACGCCGTCCGTTGTTCGAGTCGGCAAAATGGTCGTCCGACAAACTGTCCACGGTTGCCGCTCCCACTGCACACATGCCGGGGACCACGGTCACCCCGATGTTCATGAGTTTGCTGCGCAGGGCCGAGAGACTGCGCAGTCCGCCCATTGGCCCGGGGGAGGCGGAAATCAGACCAGCCCCTTTACCTTTGAATGCGGTAAGCGGAGCTTCATCCCGGGACTCCGCGCGGGAGGCCCAGTCGATTGCATTCAGGAGCAGGGGGGTGGGGAAGGAGTTGTATTCCGGACTGGCGATGAGAAAACCGTCCGCTTCCCGCATGGCGGCCTTGAGGGTACGGGCTCCGTCCGGCAGTCCGTTGGCCTCCTCATAATCTCCGTCGTAAATAGGCAGATTGAGTGCCCGGAGATCAATGATTTCAACCAGGGCTCCCATTTCGCGGGCCATTTCAGCGGCTTTGGCCAGCAACAGGCCATTGAGGGAGTGGATGCGGGCGGAGCCGGAAAAGGCGAGAATATTTTTCATATCAGAATCCCAGGTCGGCCAGAAATGTGGAGGCCGAATTCAGCAGATGAGAGGGTTGGAAAGGTTTAATCAGAATCAGATCAGGTTTGAGATCGCCAAAGCGTCCTTCGGCCTCCTCCAGTCCCTGTCCGGTACACACGATGACGGGGAGGGCCGGAAAGGTTTTCCGGATTTCCCGGAAAGTTTTATCTCCGGTCTGACCCGGCATCATGAGATCGAGAATGACGAGAGCAATCAACGGGTTTTTGGTGAGTTGGTGCAAGGCATCATATCCGTCTTCGGCCTGAATCAGCGGAAGGCCGAGGGGGGAAAGTGTGCGCTGGGTGAGGTCGCGCATCTGGGCATCGTCATCCTCAATCAGAATGGCCGGTTCCTGGGCGGTTTCGCGTTTCGGATTGGCCGGTGAATCCATGTTCTGGTTTCTTTCATCGGCGGAAGCGATATCCGTAAGGGCCGGAGGGACAAACATCTGGTTCTCCTCCATAAACTGGATGAGATCTCCGGGCCGGATAAGATATTTCCCGCCGGCGGTGCGGTAGGACGGAAGCTTCCCGTCCCGGATCCAGCAGCAGATCGTATTGCGGCTGACCCCGCAGAGGGTGGCCGCCTTGGGAGCGGATAAAAAGACAGGTTCCGGTATCGTATTTTTCATGAGGGGGTCCTATGGGAGACAAGCACAGCAGGATTAAAGTCCCAAGAAACAAAACATCAATCTTTTTCAAGCGTTTCTGAGGATTCCCTTTGCAGATTTGCCCGGCCGGAGGATTTCCGGGACACGCGGACGTAGAGCAGCCACAACAGCGTGGTCAGTATCAGCAGCGCCCAGAGTGCGGGACCTGGATTTTCCCGCGACTGTGCTCCCATCCAGGCAAAAATCAGCGCGGGGGGAATCGATCCCAATGTCACCGCCAGGGCAAAGTTCTTAAACTGCATTCCGTACAGACCGGCCAGCACACTCAGGACTTCCGGTAAAATGGGCAGCATCCGGCTGAGCACCACGGCCAGTCCTCCCCAGGTGTCAAACAGTTCCCGGTATTGCCGCTGTTCCTCCGGACTGGCCAGCCGGTCCGCCCAGCGGCTTCCTCCGGCCCGGGCCACTCCGTAGCCCAGCAGGCCTGCAAGGCTGAGACCCACCCAGCCCCAGATCGCGGCCGGCAGGATTCCCAGCACGGCCCCCATGCCGCCGATCACCATGGTGGTGGGGATCGGCAGCACAAGATCGGCGATCAGCAGTCCGGCTCCGGCAGGACCGGCGACGGCTTCACTTTGCCGGAAAAAATCCCGGCCGTTTTCTCCGCCGAATCCCTCGTCGAATCTTTCGCCGAACAATGCAAAGCTGATCAGAACGAGTGCACTGAGGATAACAAAGAGCAGGATAATTTTTTTCATGAACCTTGAATCAGAAACCGGGAGAGGAAAATTCTGTTTGCAGGAGCCGGGGACCTCCGATCCGGATGGCAAACAATCCCAGCGGGGCGGTAAACAGGACAGAGAGAACGGCCAGGGCCAGAATTTTTTCTCCGCCGGGGATGCCCAGGGCCAAGGGGACAGAACCGAGCGCTGCTTGGACGGTCGCTTTGGGAAGATACGCGCAGATGCAGAAAACCCGTTCGCTCCGCTGGAGACCGGAACGGGCGGTGGAAATCCAGACTCCCAGGGAACGGGCACACAAGCCCAGGAAAATCAGACCCAGTGCCGCCGGACCTGCCAGCAGCGCCTGGCGGGGATCCACTTTCATTCCAATCAGGACAAAGAGCAGAATCTCGGCAAAAATCCAGATTTTTGCCAGCTTGGAGGCGAGTTCGTGGGCCACCGGTTCCGCACGCTCCAGAATCAGAAATCCCACCGTCATCACTCCCAACAGAGCCGCACTGTGCAGAAACTCTCCGGCCTGAACCAGCAGCAGTCCGAGCATGAGCAGAATCAGCGTTTTTTCGGTCGCCCGCAGGCGCTGATGGTGTTTTCGGAACAAAGCGGCCAGTCCGCATCCCACTGCGATACCGGGGAGAATTCCCAGAATCAGAGCGCGGGGAAGCTGCCAGAGATTCTGCAGCCAGTGGACATCGCTCTGAAGCGCCATGCCGGTGAATACGGAAAAGAGCGTGATCGCGAGCACGTCATCCGCCGAGGCTCCCGCCAGCACCAGGGTGGGAACCTGACGTTTTTGACCGTATCCCTGTTCGGTGAGTTTGAGCATGGCCGGAACCACCACGGCGGGGGAGACGGCGGAAAGCATGAACGCAGTGAGGGCGGCCACGGGCCAACTGAAATTCCAGAGACCATGCAGCAGGAGAGTCTGTGCGGACCCTTCGAGAAGGCAGGATAGATTATCTATGTTAGATGATCTACCATATTTTCAAACACTACATTCTTTTTGTTTTAATCAACTTAGTTTAAGTAAA
>JBMTJR010000042.1:0-11951 GCA_049438565.1 Kiritimatiellia bacterium | reverse complement strand
GCTGGTTCAATTTGATGGGGGGTTCTTATGGATTCCCACATGGAAACGCAACAGAAATCCAGAGATCAACCGGAAAGGAAAAACCGATGAAAAAGAAAACCCAGGCTGTATTGAAAAACTTTTTGGAATCTGTGAGCCCGTCCGGGTACGAGGGGCCGGCGGCAAATATTTTCCAGGCGGAGGCGCTGACCTTTGCGGATGAAGTGAAGCGGGACCGGCACGGGAATACCTTGGCGATTGTAAAGGGGGACTCTGATCTGCGGGTGATGTTTGCCGGGCATTGTGATGAAATTGGGTTTCTGATCACCCATATTGATGCGCAGGGTTATCTTTGGCTGGATCCGATTGGCGGATGGGATCCGCAGATTGCCCAGGGGCAGCGGGTGCAGATCCGGGGCCGGAAAGGAATTGTGCCGGGTGTGATCGGCAAAAAGCCGATTCACTTGATGTCCCCGGAGGACCGCAAACGGGTGGTGGAACTGAAAAATCTGTGGGTCGATATTGGAGTGGCCAACCGCAAAGAGGCGGAGAAACTTGTTTCAGTGGGGGATCCCTTAGTACTGGGCTACGGAATGCAGAAGCTGCAGGGTGAGGTGATTGCCGCGAGAGGAATGGACAACCGGATTGGAGCTTTTGTGGTGCTGGAGGCGGCCCGCCGGGTTGCGGAATCCGAACAGAAAGCCGCCTGCTCGCTGTACAGTGTGGCCACGGTCCAGGAGGAAATCGGACTGCGCGGCGCGATCACTTCGTCGTTCGAGATCGATGCCCAGGTGGGGATTGCGGTGGATGTCACTTTTGCCGGCGACCATCCCGGTCTGGGGGATGCCAAAAGACATGTGAATGAGTGTGAACTGGGCAAAGGTCCGGTGCTCACCCGGGGGCCGAACACGCATCCCCGGCTCTTCGAGCGGATTGTGGCCACGGCCAAAAAACATAAAATCCCCCTGCAGATCAACGCAGAGGGACGGAGCACCGGAACCGACGCCAATGCCATGCAGCTGAGCCGCTCCGGCATGGCCACGGCGTTACTGAGTATTCCCAACCGCTATATGCACAGTCCTTCCGAACTGGTGGATCTGCGGGATGTGGAATCCTGTATTCACCTGATGGCTCAGGTGGTGATTGAAATGGAGGCGGACGCGGATCTCACCCCGTTCTGATCCAGGGCGGCCTCAGCCGACGAGTTCGTTGCGGATATACGCAAAACTGGTGGCAATCGAGTCGAAGGGGTCCCCGGGACAAACATCCTGCTCCACGATATAGTGTTGGCAGCCGGATTGTTCCGCCGCCGCCACAATGTCCGGCAGGGGGAGGGTTCCGTTCCCCAGTTCAGCGAATTCAGGATGACCTTCCGGTGACACCTTAAAATCCTTGAGATGGAGCAGCGGCAGACGTCCATTCATTTTCCGCATCCAGTCCAGAGGATTTTCTCCTCCGCGCTGCACCCAGTGAATATCAATCTCCGCCTGCAGTGCCTCCGGATCGGTCTCGGCGTAGATCCGTTCCAGGACGGTCCGCCCGTTCACTTTATAAAATTCGTGGGCATGATTGTGGTAGGTGAGCACCAGACCGGCGTCGGCCATCTTTTTTCCGGCCTCGTTCAGCCCCTGGATCAGTCCGCTGACCGATGCTTCGCTGGAGAAATCGATTCCGGCGGGAAAAGGGTAGGCGGTATATTTCGTGCCCAGTTTTTGCAGCCGCGCAATCACGGCATCTGTTTCCTCCAGAATTTTCACCCCCGGTTCGTGGGTGGCACAAATGGAGAGACCGCGCGTGCCCAGAATCTCCCGTAATTCCTCTTCCGGGAACAGGTTCGGGTCCATTCCGCTGATTTGGACGGACTGATAGCCGATTTCCGCCACCTTGTCGAAGCTGCGCAGGGCCTCCTCCCGGGTTTTGACGTAATCACGCAGGGTGTAAAGAATGACGGCGAACTGATGGATCTGAGGCATGGGGAAGTGTGGGGTGGGGGTTGGATTAACGGTTCTGATCGGCGAACAACTGGGCTTTCATGGACAGTTCCGCCGCCTTGAAACAGTGAGCCTGGGTCATGGCCTTCTCTGTGCGGTTCAGAACGTCCAGAATCAGTTGTCCGTAAAAGGGAAAGCCCACTTTTCCACTGCAGGGAATCCGTTTTTCCCCCTCGTGATCCACCAAATAGACCACCTGGGATTCCTGCGGTTCGCGGGTGATGTCATTGTATTTACGGACTTCTATATAACCGTCCGTGCCCAGGACAAAAGTGCGTCCGTCCCCCCAGGAGCGGTGTCCCCGGGGATTGAACCAGTCCATGCGGCAATAACAGGAAACTCCGTTATCTGTGGTCACCGAGGCCTCTCCGAAATCCTCCAGACCGGGCTTGTCCGGATTGGCAATGTTGTCCACCCGGGCATAGTTGACCACACCGTCTTTGGCTCCGGCGTAGGAGAGGAACTGTTCAAACTGATGGGAACCGATGTCGGTAAGGATTCCGCCATATTTCTCTTTCTCAAAAAACCATGCGGGGCGGCTGTCCTTGGCCAGGTTGTGCGGGGCCATGATGAGCACCTGAATTACCTTGCCGATGGCGCCCTGGGCAATCAGTTCGCCCGCGTACCAGCCGGCTTCGGTGTGCAGCCGTTCGGAAAAATCACAGAAATATTTTTTTCCGGTCTCCTCCACCGCCTGTTTGGCCCCGGCGAGCTGTTCCAGGGTGGTGAAAGGGGATTTGTCCGTATAATAATCCTTTCCGGCCCGCAGACACTGCAATCCAATCGCGCAACGCTGATTGGGAACTGCGGCGGCGGTGACCAGATGCACGGCCGGATCCTCCAGAATCTGTTCGTAGGAAGAGGCGCGTTGAGCTTCCGGATGTTTTTCACAGAAAGCGTCGAGTTTGGCCGGATCGGGGTCCCAGGCCCATTTGCACAGGCCTCCGGCCTCACTGAGACCGTTGGTTTGTCCGTAGATGTGTCCGTGATCAAAAAATGCGGACGCAAAAACAAATTCCCCCTTGTTCACCACAGATTGAGGTTTCGCGGCCCTGGGGGCCCAGTTCATTCCGTCTCTGGCTTCTGACATGGTAATTTTCCGTTTGATTTAAAAGGATTTGGCGAAATCATCCGCGCCGGCTCCGCCTGTTTTGACTTTCTTGACGTGAGTGGAGCTTTCGATTTTCTGTTTCAGCAGGGATTCGTAGGCCTCTGAATCCAAAGGCATTTCCACCGTGCAGTTGTTCAACCCGGAGAAGATCATCGCATTTGCCAGTTCCACGGAGTGAATTCCCTCTGCGGCGGGCGCCACCAGTTCTTCGCCATGCAGAATCGCGTTGGCAAAGTTTTTCATAATGCCGATTTGGTAATAAATACGACGGACATGCCGTCGGGGTAACGCAGGTAAGCGGTGACGTCGTCCTCTACTTCAATATCATGGAAACGGCCGAGCTCCAGATGGGCCCGGACCGAGGAGGGCAGTCCGAAGAGCCACTGCCACAAATCCAACTGGTGAGGACACTGATTCAGCAGCACGCCGCCGCCTTCTCCTTTCCAGGTCGCCCGCCATCCTCCGGAGGCGTAATAGAATTCACTGCGGAACCAGTCGGTGATGGTCCACTGCACCCGGTTGATTTTTCCGAATTCTCCGGAAGTGATCATTTTTTTCAATTTGACGTAGCGGGGATCCGTACGCTGATTAAACATGGCGGCAAAGACCTGTTTTTTGTCCGTGTGCGCGGCGATCAGCCGTTCGCAGTCCGCTTTGTGAACCGAAATGGGTTTTTCGACCAGAACGTGCAGTCCGGCCTGCAAAGCGGCAATTCCCAGTGTGGTGTGATCATAGTGGGGAGTGGCAATAATCACCGCTTCCACTTTTCCAGAGGCAATCAGCTCCTGGCCGCTTTCGAAATAAGTGGCCCCAGGAAAAAGATCCGCTTTTTCCGGGAGCAGATCGGCGATCGCGGCCAGCTCCAGACCCGGAATCTTGCCATCGATAATGTTTTTACAATGGCCGCGTCCCATATTCCCGATTCCAATAATGCCTACTCCTACAGTTTTTGAAGTTGTCATTCGTCTTTTCTATCAAAACCAGCCTGGAAATTCTATGGACGAATGCTGTTATTATTTGTATAAATTCTGCATATCCAATCTTTATGGCAAAGATCAAACTCTTGCATGAACAGAATGTTCTGATTAATTATAACAGTTCCAACTGGACCTGGTCTTCCGACTTCCGGGGATATTACAATCTGTGGATTTGCCTGGAGGGGGAGGGGGAAATGGTTTTGAATCAAAGGAAATTTGATATTTTTCCCGGAATGGGCATTCTGCTTCCTCCGGAGGGGCTCGTGCATGCGCATCGGAGCGGAGAGGGGGGGATGAAGGATATCGGAATGCATTTTTTGGCGCAGACCCCGGAGGATGAACTTGGATGGATTACGCATACAGGGTCCGCAGTGCAGTTGCGGAGCCTTCCGCTGATCCGGGAAATGGCGGCCTACATGGATTTTCTCCAGTTCCAGGCCGAAGGGGAGAGCCGGGAGGAACTCAACCGTTTGGCGGAGGTTCTGCTGTCTGTCTATCTCCGGGATTTGCAAATGGGCCCGGAGGCGCCGGTGGACCGCCGCATCCGCAAGCAGGCGGAGGCCATGCGGGCCGAACCGGAACGGACCCGTTCGGGAGAGGAGTTGGCGGCGGCGGTGGGACTGTCTTTCTCGCAGTTTGCGCGGCGCTTTCAACGTCTCTACAAAATGTCACCCCGGGATTTCCTGTTGTTTCAGCGGGTGGAGAAAGCGCGGACCCTGTTGCGGGAGAGTCAGATGAGTGTGGGCGAAATTGCGGAGAGCCTGGGCTATCGGGATATGGGGTATTTCTCGCGTCAGTTTAAACAGAAAACCGGACTCTCGCCTCTGGCGCTTCGGAAACGTTTTCAGGGAGTGGAGGTTCCCGGGGCGTCGGAAGAAGGATGAATCCTCTCTTGCCTCCCGACACGAATTGGTTATGTTAGGCAGATGTCCCATGAAGATTCATTTGATTTTTGGTATGCGCTGCAGAATACCGAACTCGTGCAAGGTCCGGAAAAATCTCTGGAGACCTTTGGTACCACGCGGATTCGTTATTTTCTAATTACCGAAGTGATGGATGCGGTGAATCAGGTGCGGGTGAGAGAGTGGGTGCTGCATGCGGCCCAGCCGCAGATTCTTACGCCGGATTTCAGCCGTCAAAGCCCGATCGAGGGTTTCCGGGATGAACAGAGTGAGGCGTTTATGCAGTGGTTGAAGCAGCATAAACCCGAGCTTCGTTTTCTACATTACGGCTTTAAGATCAGCAAAACCGAGGTAAGTGAGCATGTGATTCATGAACCGCTTGAGCTCGTGGAGGGAAATGTTCTGGAAAGTCTGGCGCTGGAGCAGGATGGTTTTTCCGCGGTGTTGCGGGGGGTGGATCAGCCCTGGGAGGTCTGTCTGCTGAAACTGATGGTTGATCTGGTGGAGAAATCCATGCCCCAGCATGTGAAAGACTTTCAGGGCCGGAATCTGCTGCCGAACCCCCATTTGGGCCGTCAGGAGATTGAGGACGATTTTTCCGCGGCCCAGCGGGATCCCTCCCGGATCTCTTATCTGCATAAAAAACTCAAACAGCGTCAGCTTTTTGAGCAGTATCAGGACCGTTTTTTTGAGTTGGTGCGCCGTTCCGGCGGAATGAATTGAGCGATGAAGGACCGGGCGATCCATCAAATTCTGGCCGGCTACACCAACGGGGATGCAATCTCCAACGAGGCGAGGACGCTCCGGCGCTGGTTCCGGGAATGGGGCTACGAAAGTGAAATTTACTGTGAATCCTCAAGGATCCTGCCGGAATTGCGCAAAGAATCCCGCGAGGTTTCCGGGTTGCGGAGCGCGCTGAAGCCGCAGGATGTGGTGATTCTGCATCTTTCTATTGGATCAGATGTCAATGAGATGTTTCCCTTTTGCGATTGCCGGAAAGTCATCCGCTATCACAACGTGACCCCGGATGTGTATTTCCGGGCGCTGGATGAGCATTTGGCGTCGCAGTTGGCCAAGGGGCGGGTGCAGATGAAAGCGCTGGCCGGAGCTGCGGATTTGAATCTGGCGGTATCCGGGTACAATGCTTCAGAGCTGACCGAGGCAGGCTACCAGGATGTCAGGGTTCTCCCTCTGGCTTTGGAATTGCGCAGACTGGAGGAGGCTCCGAATCCGGAGGTGCTGGACAAATACCGGGATGGAAAACTGAATGTCCTGTTTGTCGGACGCTGCGTACCCAACAAACGTCTGGAGGATCTGCTCTACGCCTTTTATTACCTGCAGAAATTTCAGACCCCGAACTGCAGGCTGATCCATGTGGGCAGTTTTGCCGGAACCGAGGCGTATCTGGCCATGCTTCAGTCGCTCAAAAGAGAGTTGGGACTCGAACATGTCAATTTTGTCGGATCGGTTCCGGAGGCGGATCTCTGCGCATACTATCAGGTCTCGGATCTGTTTCTGTGCATGAGCGAGCATGAAGGCTTTGGCATTCCCCTGCTGGAGGCCATGCAGGCGGATCTGCCGGTGATGGCTTTTGCGTCCTCCGCAGTGCCGGAAACCATGCAGGGGGCCGGATTTCTTTTTCACGAAAAAATTTTTGATGAGTTGGCCGCATGGATCCCGCGGCTGGCGGCTCCCGGTCCGCTTCGGGAAGAAACGATACAGGGTCAGCGGAGGCGGCTTCAGGCCTATGATGAGCAGGATGTCGAGGGGACCCTGCGTCAACTCCTCCAGCCCTTGCTGGGAGACTGAAACGGGCAAACCAGGGTGGATTCAACCCATGATCAGAAGATATCCCCCGAGCAACAGGCCGAACGTAAACTCAATGGCGCCGTATTTGCGAAGTTCGGGGAGATCGACCTCCTCGAGAACCGCGGCCCACTTGGGAAACAGGTGGCGGGTCAGGCGCCTTGATAGGCCGGGAAAGGCGCAGAGCAGGGTGCCTTCGAAGAGAGTCCAGACCGAAAGGAACCCGAGAAAAAATTCAAATCCTTTCATTCTGGCCTTTCCTCCGAAGAGTTTTTAGGGTTTGATTTCAAACCATTCTGTGCCATTTGTAACGTTCTACTTATATATCCCACCCGTATATCACTCGCACAAAATTGAGCAATTTTCAAACCCACATGCTCTATTGACCTATTTAGGAGTTCAGGATTCATGAGACAGTTTTTATTCAAGATCATCTTCCTTCCGCTGGATTTGGCATTTTTAACCGTTGATTCCTGTATCATCAGCTGGCGGGTTCTGATACGCCTCCTGAAAAAACAGAAGGTGCAGAAATGCCATCTTTGTCAGGGCGAATCCAATCAGGAGGAAAATCATCCAGTGCGGGCGGTGCTGAAGTATCAGAACAAATGGATGGTCCGTCTGCTCGCTCCCTGTATCCGGTTTCAGCAGGATGAAAAGCGCAAACTGGGATTCTGCAAACTGGCGGGGTACATGACCCTCCCGCCGGCCTGGGTTCCCATCCTGGCCATGGGAATGATCAGTTTTTGGGTTTTGAGTGCCTACGGCCTCCTGAAAGGGTTCTCCTCCGATCCCGATAATTTCGCAAAGAATTTTATCTCGACCTTTATCCCCTCCACGCTCGGGGAGGACGATGTGGACCCCGACTTCCTTAATCCCACCGGGGTACAGCTGAATCCGGCCAGGGCCGAGCGGTATTTCCTCTCTGGACTCAAGTTTTTTGACAAGATGAATTATCCGGCGGCCCAGGTGGACTTCAAGATTGCGATCCAGTCCAACCCTACGGATGCCAAACTTCACTTTCACCTGGCCAAATCCCTGCTGGCTATGGGACAGCTGGTTCAGGGTGAGAACAGCATACGTAAAACTTTGGAATACGATCCTGAACATGTGGAGGCCTTGCTAGTACTTGCGGAACTGATGGAACGTCGGGAAAACTGGGATGAAGCCCTCAAACTGGCGGCCAAAGCTCTGGAGCTGGAGCCTGAGGATCAGCAGGCCGTTCGCTTGAATGCAGGACTGTTGGCCGCTACCGGTGAGAAAGAGAAAACCCGCGCTATGATGGATCAGCTGTTGGCGATGGATCCGGAGAGTGTGGACACCCTGACCTTTCTCGGACGTCTGGAGCTTTCGGTTTTTCAGAATGTGGCGGTGGCCCGCACCCGTCTGGATGCGGCCTTGGCGATTGATCCGAACTACAACCCGGCTCTACTGGCCATGATCCCGATTTACGCGAGTGACAACAGTCTGGAGAACATTGAATCCACTATCGCCAAAGTGCTGGAACTCGATCCGGAAAATCTGCAGGCGCTCCGCATGGAGGCCGATATGATCCTGAACCGCTACGGTCTTTCTGCCGGGGTCCGGGCTTATCAGCGGCTGTTGAACCGTTTTGGAGGAGATATCGGTCTCCGACTCCGCTACGCAGAACTGCTCTTGCGGTCTGGGAAAATCTCCGAAGGAAAGAAACTGGCCCAGCAGATCACGGCCAGCCGGATTCCGCAGTTTGAGCGGGCCTCGCACTGGATGCTGGCGCAGATGTACTCACAGGTTCGGATGCACGAGGAAGCGGTCCATCACGCCCGCAGCACTCAAAGGTTGACCCCGCAGTCCCAGAATATTCATCTTTTTCTCGCCCAGCAGCTCATGGCGCTGGGGGATATCGGAGAAGCGCGGCGCGAAGCGGAGCTGGCGCTTGCCCAAAACCGTCAGGATACCCGGGCGGTCAATCTGCTGACGCAATCTCTGGTCATGCAGAAACGCACGGAGGAGGCGGTCACGCTCCTTGACACACTGATTCAGGAATTTCCGGAACAGGATGCTTTCCGCATGCGCAGAATTGAAATTCTTATGCAGAGTGAGCGCTGGAGGGAGGCGCTGACCGATACCCGTATGTTGAAGGAGAAATACCCGGACAATTCCGCACTCAAAAACAATCTGGCCTTCCTGCTGGCCCGGAGTGGTCAGGAGCTGGATGTGGCCGAAGCCCTCTCGGTCCAGTTGGCCGAGGAGTTCCCCGAAAATCCGATCATTATGGACACACGTGCCTATGTTATGGCGGCACAGGGTCAGCATGAACCCGCTCTGAAAATTTATGAACAGGCCCTGAGTCGGGCGGGAGAGAATGTGGTGATCCGTTTTCACTATGCGAAAAGCCTGCTGGCACTTCAGCGCGCGCAGGATGCCAAAGCGCAACTGGAGGCTCTGCTAATGATCAATCCGGAGTTCCCGCAGGTTGGAGAGGCCAGAGCCCTCTTAGGTTCCCTTTCGGGAGGGGAGGGATGATGAATTTTGATTTTCTCAAGAAATTCATAAAGGATGGCAAAGGCCGCTCGAAAACAGAGATCCGTCGTCCGGGTGCGTATGCGGGCTACGGATATTATGGCGGGGTGATGCCCGTTCGGGTTCCGCAGCTCACCATGGTGGATTTGGCGGTGGTGGGTGGGTTGCTCCTGTTGTCCAATGCATTCATGCTGATCAGTCTTTTCAAATTCTATCTGAGCTTTGAGGATTATTCCCACGCAATTTTGGTGCCGGTGATTGCCGCGGCTGCGGCGTGGCGGGTGTGGACGCTTTCGGATGAGAAATTTCAGGTCCGGGCTGAGTTATGGGGGTTGCCGGTTTTGTCTTTGGGACTGCTGATTCAGTTTGTGGCCATGTGGTACGAAATCGGATTGGTAGCGGGCGGCATTGTCAGTGAATATTTCACGGCCGTCGGATTGGTGATCTCTGTGTGGGGACTGTTTATTTCCTTTTTCGGATTCCGGGCGGTGAGGGTTTACTGGTTTCCTTTGCTTTACATGGGATTTATGGTTCCGGGGTTGCCGGGACCGCCGGAAGTCTGGCTTAAAAGCGCATTGAAAGATATCGTGACCACGATGTCCTCTTCTATCCTCGAACTTTTCGGGTACAGCGTATACGTCACCAAAAACGTGATTGAAATCCCCGGGGTTGTGCTGGGGGTTGCGGATGCCTGCTCTGGAATCCGCTCGCTCTGGGCTATGTTGGCCGTGGCGCCAGCGGCGGCCTGGTTTTTGCGCCTGCGTCCTTTCCTGATTGCGCTGTTCATCCCGCTGGGCATCTTCCTGGCGATTTTTCAGAATGTGATCCGGGTGGTGGCCACGGCGCTGCTCTGCGACTGGTTTGGCATGAGCTGGGCCAGTGGCACCAAACACGATATCGTTGGTGGCGTCTCCTTTTTTCTCTCCTCCATCATTATGATTATACTGGCCCGGGTGCTCGCGCCGCCGCCCCAGCAGAAAGTGGAAACCGTGGGTTCCTACTCCTCATACAGTGTCTACGGAACCTATGGAATGGCGGCTGGATACGGCTACGGAGGCGGATCCAGTGCTGCCGCGTATCATGCCGACAATGATCCGGAGGCCGATCTGGATGAGCAGGACGATTTTGTCAGTGCGGAAGTGCAGCGGGACACCTTCTTCTCCAGTACCAGCCGGGTTCGGGTGGGTGTGATCTTGCTGCTGCTCTTGATGTTTCTCTCTCAGATGCTGTTGTTTCAACGCTATGCGATCCGCAACCGGGTTCAGTATGAAATCGCAAAGCAACGTCTTTCGCTGGATGTATTTCCGGGGAACATCGGCGAGTATAAACGGATTTACTGGGGAGAGTTGCCGGAAGTCGCGCTGCGGATTCTCAAACCCTCGGAAAGTTATGTGGGCTGGTACGCAACCCCGGACAACCGTCACGTGAACCTGATCATCAATTTCTGGGAGCCGGTCATTGGCTTCAACGGTTCCTCCTGGGCCTTTCCCCACTCTCCGGATGTATGTTTCCGGGAGGCCGGCTGGGAAGTGGAACGCGTGGTTCCGCTTCCGGAGGAAATGCAGGATCCTTACGAAATCATGTATTCCCGTCTGTATAAAAATGATCAGAGCCGGCAAATGGTGATCTATTGGTACAACCGGGATGAGGTGACCCGGATCATGAATGCGTTTATAAATGTGAATCTTGCGGACGATGAATCCGATCTTGCTTTTGAAGAGCGGATGGATGACCGGACCCGGGAGGAGGTGCTGAAGACCCGGGCTGCCGCCGAGGAGGAGGGAGATTCCACCTATATGGCCCGGATGCGGCACATGGTGCGCTCCTGGAGCCGTCCCAAAGATTACAGCCGATATCAGTATTCCATTGGCATTTATGTTCCGGAACAGGGCTCGGTGGAGGAAACTATTGCGCTGGCCCGGGATTTTTCTTTAAAAGTCCGTGAACATATTGCGCCTTTCGGACTCAAACCTCTGCAGCGTCTGGATCTGGACAACATTCAGGAGTCCCTGCAGGTTCCGACCCCGGCAGTGGCAGGGGCTCCCGCACAGAATTAGTATCGGCCGCAGATGCTGCATCACGGGTTCCGGCGGACAGATTTCCGGTCCGCGCGGAACTCCGGACCTCATTCCAGGAGTAAAAGTATGATCCAAATTTTCGCCCGACTTGCTGTTTTGTTTTGTCTTGCCGCCAGCACCCTGCACGCGGAGGAGCCGCTGGATCCTCATTGGACCGCAGGAAAACTCGAAAACGGCCTGCGCTACTTTGTCCGGGAAAATTCCAAACCCGAGGGCCGGGTGGAGTTGCGGCTGGTGGTCAATGCCGGGTCCATTCTGGAGGCGGAAGATCAGCAGGGACTCGCACATTTTCTCGAACATTCCGCCTTCAACGGCACCCGGAATTTCGAGGAGAATGAACTGGTCAGCTTTCTCGAATCCCTGGGAATCGCGTTCGGGGCGGATTTGAATGCGTACACCTCCTTTGGTGAAACGGTTTACAAACTGAAAGTCCCGACTGAAGATCCGGCGGTGGTGGAAAAGGCTTTTCTGATTCTTTCCGACTGGGCGGCCGGAATCACCAATACCGACGAAGCGCTGGAGGAGGAAAGAGGAGTGATTATCGAGGAATGGCGCGGACGCCGTGGCGCGGAGGCGAGGGTGCGGGATCAGCAATACCCCCTCATTTT
>JBMTJR010000041.1:0-11962 GCA_049438565.1 Kiritimatiellia bacterium | reverse complement strand
GCAGACCGGCAGCTGGGGCGCCACCCTGCGGGGGGCGGGGCCGGCGATGGGTCTGGGACTGAGTTCGATCCTGCTCGCCGTCATGATTTTCCGTAAAAAACCTCAGGGAGCCGTTTATGGTCTGGCCATGACCGGAAGTCTTACCGGCGGATTCTCCATGGTTTTCTGGGCGGTGATGGTTCCGATGATGATGATTTTTGCCCTGCCGGCCCGGGAGATGGACAGCAGAGAGCCTGAACTGGAGAAAAGCCGCGAACAAATGCGGGTGTGGGTGCGGCATATCAAAACATTTTACCGGGACCAGGGAAGGATGCCGGTGAAACTGGAGGAATTGGTCGATAAAGGGTATGCCAGACCTTATCTGCTGTATGATCCCCGCCAGACCCGCAGGGATGCGCCCAGTTACCGGCTGATGCTTCAGCAAATGCCGCCGGAGGCGGAGTGGGGAAAATATCCTGTGCTTGAAGGGCGGATTCCCAATCCGCGTGACGGCACCCGGCTGATTGGATACCTCGATGAAAGCTTCGGGACGGTTTCCCCTCAGTGAATGGCCGCCTTCCGGTAAACCCGTCCGCTGGCATGCATGAAAAACATCATGTCCTCATTGCTCAGTCCGAATCCGTCGGCGGACTCCAGCGTATACTGCACCCGGACCTTGTAGCCGTTTCCGTGGGGCTGGACCGGTCCCCAGGCCTTCACCTTCAGAGACTGGGGAACCGCCGCATTGTCACGGATATACTGCTCCACCTGGGTCACCCGGCCGTTCGCTCCCTCGTTTTTGGGAGGTCCGCCTCTGCCTGATCCCGCATCGGGAACATCCACTCCGTTTTCGCCCGGCATGGATGCCGGATTGTGTGGTGTCCCGGCGCTTGCCCTTTCCTGACGTTGTTGAGCTGCCTGCTGTCTCCGCTCCCAGCGCTGATACTCTTTGCGTCCCTGCGCCAAAGCCTGCTGGCGGGCGTAGGCGGCCTTGAAAAATTCCGCTGCGGAATCCGGATCCAGCATCTCCATCGAAAAAGTAACCGTCCCGGCCCCGATCTTCAGACTGGTTTCACGGTCGGTCAGTTCCTCCAGCCTGCCGCTCTGTTCATTTCCGCTGACCATTTTCACCCTGACGTTTTGTCCGGGGGCGGGTGGAACAAAGCGCTCCGCATGCAGTTCATAGAGCTGATGATAGCGGAGCTCCCAGTCAGGATTCTCCGGATCAAAAACCTTTTCCGCCGTGGCGGGGGGCTCGGCCTGCGGAGTGGGTTGGGATTCCGGTACCACCGTGGCTGCGGGCAACGGGGTCGGAGGGATCACCTCCATCGGTTTGAGGGTTCCGTACAATGGTTCCTGTTCCGGATCCGGAACCGCCGGCTGCGGTGCACAGCCTCCAAGCAGAAAGGCTCCACCCACAAGGATGCCGTATAGAAAAGAAGAGAAACCTGAAGTTCCCGATCGGGATAATGAGAAAAAATTCATAGGCACCCCCTTTAAGAAAGCTCTCTGTAATTCCAATATAAAACAGTTCTCTTTTCCGTTTTCTAATTCGGAGAGTGGGCGTAGATTGCCCGCCATGGCCCGATCAAGTTCTCACCTGCGCGACCTTCCGATTCCTCATCTGGTCCGCTCCATTTCTTTTCCCGTCATCACCGGCATGTTTTTCCAGACCATGTACAATGTGGTCGACACCTGGGCCGCGGGAAAACTCTCCACCGAGGCCCTGGCCGCACTGAGCGGATCTTTCTCGGTGTTTTTTCTGATCGTTGCGGTGGCGCACGGATGTCAGGCGGCCACCAACGCACTGCTCAGTCATGCGCTGGGCGCCGGAGACGAAGCGGGGGCCGCCGAGCTGGGCGGTCAGGCCCTGTTTTTCGGGGGATGGATGAGTGCCGGGGTGGGGGCCCTCGGGTATGCATATACGCCTCTTCTGCTGATGCGGCTCCGACTCGAGGGCGAAACCCTGCTGCTGGCCACGGAGTATTTGCGCACCCTCTTCTGGGCCACGCCCTTTTTTGTGCTGTCCTCCACGCTCAACGGCATGCTCAGTGCGCATGGAGAAACCCGTCCTTTCCGTGATTCACTCATCGCGGGTTTCCTGCTGAATATCGTCTTCGATCTTTGGTTCGTATTCGGCGGTTTGGGTCTGTCGCCTATGGGGTTTGCCGGAATTGCCCGGGCCACCGTGCTGCTGCAGGGATTTTCCATGCTCTATGTGTGGTTCCAGGCCCGGCGGCACGGCGTGCTCGGCGGCGGATGGACCCGGCGCTTTTCCCCGCAGTGGCGGGTGCAGCGGAGGCTGATGGGGCAGGGCTTCCCCGCGCTGTTCAACATGCTGACCATCGCCGCCGGAATCTTTGTCTACACTTTCTTTGCCGCCGGACTGAACAACAACGTGCTGGCGGCCTTCGGCACCGCCATGCGCATCGAACAGATCGCCCTCCTGCCGGCCGTGGGACTCAATACCGCGGCCATGACCCTGTCCGGACACAGCCTGGGGGCCCGACGTCTGGACCGTCTCCGCGACACCCTCAAAACCTGCCTGGGTTACGGAGCGCTGCTCTACGTCGCGGGCGCCCCGCTGGTGGCCGGATTTGCGCCGCAACTGATGTCGGTATTCACCCAGGATCCGGAAGTGATCGAAATTGGCGCCAGCTGCCTGCGCATCTCGATGCTCTCCTTTTACGGTTATGTGATCCTGTTCACATTCACGGCGATGTTTCAGGGACTTCAGCGCCCGATGTTCGCGGTGTGGATCGGATTATACCGTCAGCTGCTCGCTCCCCTTCTGGTGCTGCCCCTGCTGATGAAAGCGCTCGATCCGCCGTATCTCGGCATTTGGTGGGGAACCTGGATCTGCGTCTGGTCCGGCGCCCTGCTGACCGCCCTCTATGGCGGCTGGGTCTGGTCCCGGCTGAAAAAACAACTTTCCTGATTTTTTTCGCGGAAAAATGCCTTTTCCCCGCTTTCGGGGGATATGAAAACTTCTTATCAAGTCACGGCGTCTTTCCCGGAAGCCGTCTCCTACCGGCAGTTCTGTACCGGACATGCGGGTCAGGTGGCGGAGGCGGGCCCCGGATTGGATCCTTTCACCGAAAGGCATCTTCATTGTATCTGGTTTGACCCCCGTCTGCGCCCGGATTCTCTGCAGACAGAGCGGGGGGAGGAAATCCGGATTCTGCATCCCGGAAAATGGAATCAGGAGAAAGGGCCCGATTTTCTGGATGCGGAGTGGTCGATTGGCGGACGCCGGATGCGGGGCGATGTGGAGATTCATCTCCGGCCCATGGACTGGAAGCATCACGGTCATCATCAGGATCCCCATTATCAGCGGGTGGGACTGCATGTCACCTATGAGCATGGGGAATTGCCCGAGGGGCTGTTGCCCGGAGGCTGTGAGGAGGTGGGACTGCGCACGGCGCTGGACCGGCGGTCCCATTTCTTTTTTGATGGAATTGATGTGCACGCCTATCCCTGGCAAAAAGAGGGGGGACGCTCGGGTCTCCGCGCTCATTTTGAGGGAAAAACCGAGGCGGAGTGCGGCCGGATGCTGGAGGCGGCCGGACAGGAGCGGATCCGCCGGAAATCACTGCGCATGGCGGCTGCGGTTCAGTCCGTCGGAGAGGAGCAGGCGCTCTACATTTCGCTGTTACGGGGACTGGGCTACAAAAACAATGCGGAGATTTCGGAACGTCTGGCCCGGGTGCTTCCGGTTTCCCGGCTCCGGAATCTGTGCGGGGGAGAGGTGGAGCGGGCCTACGCCTTTCTTCTCGGCGCGGCGGGGCTGCTGCCCCCGGATGCGGAGGAGCCCGGGCTTCCCCCCTGGATGCAGGTGCGCCGGCTTTGGGATCTCTGGTGGCCTTACCGGCATGAATTTTCAGACCGGATGCTGACCCTGGATCTCTGGCGGCTTGATCATTGCCGGCCGGGAAATCATCCCTGCCGCAGACTGCGGGCGGCGGCGGAATGGGTCTCGGCCCCGGATGCGTTGTCGGCCATCTTTCTTCCCCGGAAATTGGAACCGGAAAAAGACTGGGTGAAACGCTGTCTGCAGCGTTTAGAGGTTCATTCCCCGGCTCCCCGGCTGGAAGCGGAGCATCTGGTGGGAAAAGTGAGGGCCGGCACCTTGTTTCTGAATGCGGTTTTACCCTGGCGCATCTGTGTGAGCCCGGAAATAGCGGGTCCGGAACTTTGGACCCGGCTTCCGGACGAGGCCTTTAATTCGAAAATCCGGCATACCGCCGCGCGGCTGTTTGGACCGGATCAGCATCCCCGCCTCTACCGCGGCGGCCTTCGCAAACAGGGTCTGCTCCAGTTTCACGAGGACTTTCAGCTCTGAATAGAGACAGCGACCAAACAGGAGGAGCCGCATGTGTCAGGGTGTAGCTCGAAGAGCGGAGACTGATCCTGCGGCTGAAGACCGGGGCAGGATGCCCCGCGTCCCGTTGCTGATGTGGCGTCACAGCTTTACTGAAGCGTATCCAAAGAGGCGGGCAGTGTGGAGACAAAGTCCCGGATCTCATCCCGGACCCGGCGGAAGGCATCCAGTTTGACTTCTTCCGGCGCATCTGCCGGGACAAGTTTAGGCGGATCCTCAAATCCCACGTGAAAGATCTTTGCGTTTCCGGGAAAGAAGGGACAGGTTTCGTGCGCGTGGGAACAGACCGTGATCACCACATCAATTTTTGTATCCCGGAATTCGTCGATGTGCTGGGATTTTTGGCCCGAGATATCCACACCCGCCTCCGCCATCACTTTCACCGCATTGGGATTCAGACCGTGGGTTTCAATTCCGGCGGAATAGACCTCGATCTGATCGCCTTTCAGGAAACGGGTCCATCCTTCCGCCATCTGACTGCGGCAGGAGTTTCCCGTGCACAAATACAAGAGTGAAATTTTATCGTTCATGAACCTTCTCCTTCTTTTGGAAACCAGGCGGTGGTGCGGTTGGCAAATCCCACCAGCAAGAGCATGACCGGCACCTCCACCAGCACGCCCACAATGGTGGTCAGCGCCACGGGGGAGCTGGTGCCGAACAGAGCGATGGCCACGGCGACGGCCAGTTCAAAAAAATTCGAGGCCCCGATCATTCCCGCCGGAGCGGCCACGTTATGCGGGAGTTTGAGTTCCCGGGCCGCCAGATAGGCGATGAAAAAGATCAGCAGGGTCTGCAGAATCAGGGGCACCGCAATCAGAGCGATGTGCAGCGGATTCTCCACGATGATTTTTCCCTGAAAAGAGAAAATGATCACCAGCGTCAGCAGTAGACCGGCGATGGTGGTGTGACTGAATTTTGGCAGAAAGGTTTTTTCAAAGTACTCCTGCCCTTTGGTTTTCAGCAGGTGACCCCGGGTGAGAGCTCCGGCACTGAGCGGAACCACCACAAACAGCAGCACCGAGAGAAATAGCGTGTCCCAGGGAACCAGAATGTTGCTGACCCCCAGCAGAAATTTCACGATGGGCACAAAGGCAATGAGGATGATCAGGTCGTTACTGGCCACCTGCACCACGGTGTAGGCGGGATTGCCTTTTGTCAAATGACTCCACACGAACACCATGGCCGTACAGGGGGCGGCTCCCAGCAAAACCGCTCCGGCCAGATAGTCTTTGGCCAGATCGGCGGGAATAAAGTTTTTGAAGATTCCATAAAAGAAGAGCCAGGCGATCCCGAACATGGTGAAGGGTTTGATCAGCCAGTTGGTGATCCAGGTCACAAAAAGCCCTTTGGGATTTTTCCCCACGTTTTTTACACTCTTAAAGTCCACCTTCATCATCATCGGATAGATCATGATCCAGATCAGCACCGCCACCGGAATAGAAACATTGGCAAAGGTGAGGGTGTCCAGAAAGGCCGGAATGCCGGGGAGAAACTGACCGATCAGAATCCCGGCCGCCATGCAGAGGGCGACCCAGAGGGTGAGATACCGTTCAAAAAAGCTGATGCCTGAATTCTTCTGCCGGCTCATGATGCCTCCCCGGGATGGGCATTCCGGATGTCTCTGGTTTCCTGTTCAAGTTTCAAACGGTCGAGTTTTGCGATCGGCAGATTCGACAGCAGCTCCATGCGGTATTTGAGTACCTGCGCGGTGCGCAGGAAGGCTCTGGGTTTTTCTGCCTCGGGAACATCGGAGGGATCTTTCATCCCCCAGTGAGCCATGACCGGCTGGCCGGGCCAGACGGGACAACTTTCTTTGGCATCGTCACAAAGAGTGATGACAAAATCAATTTTTTGACCCAGGAACTGATCCCAGCTTTTGCTGTGGGCATCTGAACAGTCAATCTGGAATTCCTCATGCAGAATTTGCAGCGCGACGGGATTGGGCGCTTCTTTCGGATGGGAGCCTGCGCTGAACGCATTGAATTTTTCTGAAAAATACTGGCGCGTGATGTACTCGGCCAGAATACTGCGGGCCGAGTTTCCAGTGCAAAGGAACAGAACCGTGTAGGGGGAGTTGCTCATAGGGATTCAGGGTTGGGGGTGGTTATACGTGAAACGGGGAGTCGCGGCCAGCAGCGCGTCCAGACCCTCAGGCCCGGCGGGCTCCTCAACCTGCCAGGGAACGATCACCAGCTGATCGGTGAGAAGGGAGGCTTCCTGCAGATAGCGGATCTCACTTCCGGCCTGAATTTTCAGAAGTGGATGCTCCGGGGCCGCCCCGGCGAGGCTTTGATTGATCACCCACCCCGCGGGTTCAATCTGCGCCCGCCGCAGATCCTCCTGCAGACGCCGGGCTTCGTGAACCGGAGTGGCTTCGGGCAGCGTGACCAGAATCACCCGGGTGAAAGCGGGATCCCGCAGTTTGGGCAGGAGCTGGGTTACTGTCTCCGGGAGTTCACCTTTTCCTTTCAGGACTTCCCGGTGATAGGCTTCAGAGGCATCCAGGAGCAGCAAGGTGTGCCCGGTGGGGGCGGTATCCAGTACCACAAACTGATCGGTTCCTTTGGCCACCGTCCGTGCGAAGGCCTGAAATACCGCCACTTCCTCGGTGCAGGGGGAACGCAATTCTTCGAGCAGCAGGGCGCGTCCCTCCTCATCCAGATCTTTCCCGGCCGTTTCCATCACTTCTTCGATGTGTCTGCGGGTCTCCTCCCGGGGATCGATGCGGCTGATCTCCACATTGGGAAGGCTTTCGCCCATGGCGTCGGCGATGTGGGCCGCGGGATCGGTGGTGGAAAGATGCACCGGTTGCCCCCGCAGGCCCAGTGCGCGGGCAATGGCGGCGGCCACCGTGGTTTTTCCCACGCCGCCTTTGCCCATGGTCATGATGACCCCCGGCCCCTGACGGAGGAATTGGTCGGCCATCTCCTCCAGGGTCTGATGTGCGGGGATCTCCGGTGATTCAGCTTCACAGGCAGGGGCCGGCGCTCCGGCGAGGAATCCGCGCAGGGCGTCCGGACCAATCAGTCCGCCGGGATAAAAATGGAGCTGACACCGGGGCAGTTCGTTCAGCGGGCAGGGCAGGGCGGCAAGGCTTGTTGCGGCTTTGTTTTCCCAGGCCCGGGCCAGCGGATCGGAATGGTTCCCGGCTTTGAATACGCCATTGATCACCAGAAACAGTCCCTGAATCTTCTCCTGACGAAGTTCCTCCGCGGCCCGCGCAGCCTCCCGCAGGGCACTCGGCTCCGCCCGGCTGACGATTACCACCCGGGTCTGATCCGCTTGCTGAAGGGCCCGCAGTGCCCGCTCATACATGATCCGCTGGGACTGGAGACCTGCCAGAGGGCCGAGACAGGAGGATCCGGTTTTGTTTTCGGCTATAAAGTCATTCCAGGCCGCAGGGAGAGAGAGCAGGCGCAGGGTGTGACCGGTGGGAGCGGTATCCAGAATGATATGATCGTACCGGTCCAGGAGCTCCGGATCCCCGATCAGGGCGGTAAATTCATTAAAGGAGGCGATTTCCACGGTGCAGGCGCCGGAGAGCTGTTCCTCAACATTCCGAAGACTTTCCTCCGGCAGAATGCCGCGGAGCGGATCCACCATGCGGGCCCGGTACCGGGCGGCGGCCTCGAGGGGATCGATGTTCAGAGCCATCAAACCCGGCACTCCCTGCACCGGACCGGGTTCGGACGTGAATTCGCTCTGCAGCACCTCATCCAGGTTGGAGGCAGGATCAGTGCTCACCAGCAGAATTCTTTTTCCCTGATCCGCCAGAGTGACTGCGGATGCGCAGGCCAGCGAAGTTTTGCCCACCCCGCCTTTCCCGGTGAAGAGCAGAATTTTCGGTGCCTCATTCAACCAGGCCTGCATCAGCAGCAACCCCCTGATCCGCAGGCACAGTCCGTTTCTGCAATGGAAAGTCCGCAGAGTTGTGCAAATTGCTCACGGGTGGGATAAAACCGGCTCGCGACCAACTGACCCTCAAGCAGTAAGACCGGCAAAGCATCGGTGCCTGATTCCGTAAGCATCGCTTTCACTTTTTCGTTTTCAGCAAACACGGCCGGTTGCTGAGCCAGATTGTAACGCTCCACGGCCACGCCCTGTTTCTTCAGCCACTCCAGATCCGCCTGAACCCGAACCAGTTCAGGATCAACAGAGGGGCCGCATACGCCGCTGGAACAACAAAGGGCGGGATCGAATATCGCTAGAGTCTTCATACAGATTTTCCGGTAAGATTTTGAGGGGAGGGCAGGCTGCAGCCTCCCTCTTTGAGAAGGCTTCTCACGTCTTTGCTCTGCAGCAGTTTCATGAGATGCCGGCGGTCCTGGACAAAGATTTTTTCGGTTTCGCAAAGATCCTGCAGGCAGGCCAGATTCAGGTGGAGGGCTTTGGAGGGACGGGCGGGGAGACTGTAAATGGTCCAGTTCTGAAAACGGCTGGTCTCCACCATGCCGTGCCGGCGCAGATAGCTCAGATGCCGGGAGGCATTTACCTGCGAGATGTCCAGCAGATGCTGAATATGACAGACGCAAAGCGGAGAAACCTGAAGCAGATTCAGAATCCGCAGCCGGGTTTCATCACAGAGACACTTGTAAACAGAGAGCAGCTTTTCCATGCCACCGATATACGTCATTATGAATATACGTCAATACGTATACTTAAATTTCCCTTCCGGCGGGTGCACGCTCAGAATTGGTATTGAGGGCCAATTGACCGGAATCGCTATTGAAATCCAAATCGAAATCGGAGAGAGGCTCATTGGCCTATATTTTAGGCACTGCAGTATTTTTTGTGGGAGAACTTCGGTTTGAACAGACATGAACTGCAACGCAGTGTCCCCATCCCAGCCATGGGTGCAACCCATGGAAAAGGATGATTTAATATGCAAAACCCTGTAGGGGTGGTCCCATATTTCCGAAGTCTTTGCGGAGTTGGGGCCGTGCCTTCAGCACTTATCCTTTGTACCGATCGGAGCCCCGGGGTTTTACCCCGGGCTTCTATGGAGTCGCTGCGTTGCAGCTGAATTCCATGGCAGACGGATCAAAAAAATCCCTTATGAATATGCAGAAAGCGTTGAAATCCATTTTCCGGGGATGGTTCCTCAATACCCGGTTATTCCAAATTTTTAGGTTCGAAATTTTCAATTTTCGCATCGATTTCGATAGCGATTTCGATTTCGTCGAGCACCAACTGTGACATGTGCCCCGTTCCGGCAGGCCCGTGCCCAGCTTGCGGCAGGCAGGCCCGGCACCGCTGAAAATTGACATGATTTCTTATTCGGATTCCACGTAATCTTTCCTAATCGTCTTCGAATGAGATTCGGAACTCAGGCCCGCTTGGCTCAAGACGCAAAGAATGGAAGGTGGAGGGGGCAAATAGAAAAAAAGAAACCCCCACCTTTCGGTGAGGGTTTATGAGCTTTTTTGCTCTGCCGGGGTCAGCCGCCAATCTGGTAACGGACGTAACGGCGGACCGTCAGGGTGTCTCCGAGTTCCTTGCCGGTTTTGGCCAGCAGATCGGACACCGTGATGTCGGGATCTTTGACGAAGCCCTGTTCCAGCAGCACGATCTGGGAGTAGAATTTTTCCAGTTTTCCACCGATGATTTTTTCGATGATGTTTTCCGGTTTTCCTTCCACCTGCTTGGCGAACAGTGCTTTTTCAGAGGCCACGAGTTCGGGGTCCACGCCGGCGCGGTCCAGAGACTGCGGGCTGGCGGCCGCGATGTGGAGGGCGATTTCTTTGCCCAGTTCGACCAGAGCGTCCGAGGCGGTGTTTGCATCGTTTTCGCAGCCGATCTCCACCATCACGCCCACTTTTCCACCGAGGTGGATGTAGCGTCCGATGGCGCCCGGACCCTGCAGTTCATAGCGGGCATTGCGGGCGAGGATCAGGTTTTCGCCGATTTCGCTGATTTTCACCGCGACGTTTTCTTTTTCCTTGGCGGCGAGTTCGTTGTCGGCTGCTTCAAGTCCTTTGGCCGCCAGATTGGCGACAAAGCCCTGGAAGTTTTCGTTTTTCGCCACGAAATCCGTTTCGCAGTTCACTTCCACCATGGCGGCGGTTTTTCCGTCGGCGCTGATGGCAATGTCGACCTGACCTTCATTGGCAGCCCGGTCGGCTTTCTTGGCGGCAACGGCCATTCCGCGTTCACGGAGCAATTTCACCGCGGCGTCGATGTCGCCGCCGGATTCCTGCAATGCTTTTTTGCATTCCATCATCCCGACATTGGTGATGTCGCGAAGTTCTTTTACCTGTTTTGCAGAGATTTCCATGTGTCAGATTCCTTATTCAGATTTGGGTTCTTCCGCCACGGGTGCGGCCTCTTCGGCAGCGGCGGGCTTTTCAACGGGCGCTTCTTCCGCAATGGGGGCAGGGGCGGCTTCGGCCTTGCTTCCCTCTTCGGCCAGTTTGGCCGCAGCGGCTTTGATCACTTCATCGCGTTTCAGCTTTTCGGCGTCCTGACGGGCCTTGCGCTCAGCTTCGGCCTGTTTGCGTTTTTCCGCCTGTTCGGCCTCGGCTGCCGCGCGTTTGCGGGCTTCGTCGGCTGCAATGCGGGCATATTCGTTGGAGGCGTGCTGAATGGTTTCCCCCAGCAGATTCATGATGCAGCCGATGGAGCGGATACTGTCGTCGTTTCAGGGAATCGGATAATCAATAATCCGCGGGTCGGCGTTGGTGTCGACAATGGCCACCACCGGAATGCCCAGCCGGCGGGCTTCCTGCACGGCAATGGATTCGCGGACCACATCCACCACAATCAGGGCGGCGGGCAGTTTGTCCATGTTGGCCATTCCGCCCAGGTTCCGTTTCAGCTTGAGCAGCTCGCGGCGCATACGGGCGGCTTCTTTTTTGGATCCGGCTACCCGGTCCATCTCGCCTTTCTCCTCGTAGGACAGCAGCTCCTTCATGCGGGCGATGGAACCCTGAATGGTGCTGTTGTTGGTGAGCATTCCACCGAGCCAGCGGTGAATCACGTAGGGCTGATGCAGCTTTTCGGCGGTTTCCTTGACAATGTCCTGGCCCTGTTTTTTGGTGCCGACGAAGAGGATCTGACGTCCGCGCACCGCAGTGTCATACACAAATTTCTGGGCAATGCGCAGAGAGACGAGGGATTTTCCCAGGTCGATGACGTAGAGACCTTTCCGTTCGCCGAAGATGTACTTCGACATGTAGGGGTTCCAGCGTTTGGTCTGGTGACCGAAATGAACACCGGCATCAAGCAATTCCTGCAGGCTGGTGGCCGGCAGTGTAACGTTATTTTCCATAACTTCTCCTGTTTTCTATCGTGTTTGAAACAATCCGCTTTGGCGGTTCAGGGAGGCTGAACCACACTCGCTTCCGTATCCGCAGTGGCGGAACTGGGCGCGTATATAGGGGGGAATCCTCGAAGGGGCAAGTCCGAAACGTGGGAAATGTGCCGACTTCAAGCCTTGTGGACTGCGGCCGCTTGCTGCCGCTTTGGGGGCGAAGCAGCTTGCTGCAAGGGGGAATAGGTCTTGTGCATTTCTCATCGCCTGATGACGGAAGCAAGCTTCCTGCGAAAAAGCGGCCGCTTGCTGCCGCTTTGGGGGCGAAGCAGCTTGCTGCAAGGGGGAATAGG
>JBMTJR010000040.1:0-12002 GCA_049438565.1 Kiritimatiellia bacterium | reverse complement strand
CCATCTCTGTCACTGGAATGTCCGCGGGCCCTCATTTTTCTCTCTGCACACCGCCTTTGAGGAACAGTATACCGAGCTGTTCACTGCGATTGATGAAATTGCCGAACGGATCCGGGCATTGGGCGCGCTGGCCCCGGGCGGACTCTCCAGTCTCGCCGGTATGGCGGGAACCGCCGAACTGAAAGAGGATGCCTCCGCATCCGAGATGGTGAAGCATCTTTGTGCCCTGAATCAGAATCTGGTCTCCGATTTGAATGCCGCCCGGGAATACGCGGCGGAAGCCGGCGACAATCAGACGGAGGATCTGATGATTGGACGTTTGCAGGTGCATGAAAAGACGCTCTGGATGCTGAAGAGCTTCCTCGAGAGCTGACCGCGGGGAAATCCCGCTTTGAATCTGGGGGTTCTGCTTGTCACAAAGCTGTGATTTGTGATAAGTACCCTCATTTTTTACCACCCAAGGTTTACTCATGAAAAAAGTTGGATTTATCGGATGGCGGGGAATGGTCGGATCGGTTTTGATGGAACGGATGCGCGAGGAAAACGACTTTTCCGCTCTGGAGGCCACCTACTTCACGACCTCGCAGGCGGGACAGCCCGGTCCGGATGGATCTCCTCTGCAGGACGCCATGAATCTGGATTCGCTGCGGGAAATGGACATTCTTGTGTCCTGTCAGGGCGGAGAGTATACCAAAGCGGTTCATCGTCCTCTGCGGGAAGCCGGCTGGCAGGGCTACTGGGTGGATGCCGCCAGCGCGTTGCGGATGTCGCCCGAAAGTATCGTGGTGCTGGACCCGGTCAACCGGAAGCTGATCGACCGGGGCCTCGCAGACGGAATCAAAGATTTTATAGGAGGAAACTGTACGGTGAGCCTGATGCTGATGGGTCTGCAGGGACTCTACGAAGCGGAACTGGTCGAATGGATGACCGCCATGACCTATCAGTCCGCCTCGGGAGCGGGTGCGAAAAACATGAAGGAACTGGTCCGTCAAATGGGCGTTCTCGGCCGGGCCGGGGAGGATCTGGCTGCGGATCCTGCAGCGGAGGTGCTGGAGCTGGACCGCATCCTCACCGAAAAAATGCGGGACGGATCTCTGCCCACCGATCAGTTCGGGGCCCCGCTGGCCGCCAGCCTGATTCCCTGGATCGATTCCGCCATGGAATGCGGACGTACCCGCGAGGAGTGGAAAGGCATGGCCGAAACCAACCGGATTCTGGGAATTACCGAAAACCTGATTCCGGTGGACGGCCAATGCGTCCGGGTAGGTGCCATGCGCTGTCATTCGCAGGCTCTCACTTTCAAGCTCAAAAAAGATCTTCGCCTCGCGGAGATTGAGCGGCTGATTCAGGGAGCGAATGAGTGGGTGCGGCTTGTCCCCAACGACAAGGTATCGACTCTGGCCGACCTCACCCCCGCCGCCGTGTCCGGAACCCTGCAAATCCCGGTCGGCCGCCTGCGGAAAATGATCCTCGGGCCGGAATATCTCACCTGCTTCACCGTGGGAGACCAACTCCTCTGGGGCGCCGCCGAACCGGTGCGCCGCATGCTGATGATCCTTTTGGGCCGGCTATAGGGCATCACGACAACTTCTAAACAACCGAGCCCCCCCCAATAAAAATCTTAAATTGCAACAGGTGAAATAATGGTTGCTTTTGGCGTGGAGGTAAGGTATGAGAGGGAGTATGAATGGAGCTCCTGATGAGAAAAAATTTAAGGGAAACCGCTATTGGGAGGCCATGGGGACCGTGTGGGGGGGTGGGGGGGAGAAGAGAAAACGTGGCTTACGGATTCTGCCCAGGGAAAAGAGCTATTTTGTGCATGTGACCAGTCGGACACGGGGGCAGGATTTCCTGTTCGGGGATTTGGAAAAACGGGTGTTTATTCAAATGATGCGCAAATGGGCTGATTTTTCCGGGCTGTCGGTACTGACACATTGTCTGATGGATAATCATTTTCATGCGCTTTTGTGGGTCCCAGGCAGGGTGGAACTTGATCATGCAGAAATTCTCTCGCGCCTGAAAGGCATTTGGCCGGAAGAGAAGGTGGAAGCCTGGGAGGCCTATTTTCAGGATCATGGCCCGGAAACCCAGGCCGCAATGGAGTCGGCAGTGGTGGAGCGGATGGCGGATCTTCCGGAATTCATGCGGGTGCTCAAGCAGTCATTTACTACTTGGTATAACCGAAAACATGACATGAAGGGCACACTGTGGGATTCCCGGTACCGGTCTGTCGTGGTGGAGGGCTCTCCGTTGGCTTTGATGTCGGTGGCAGCTTATATTGATCTTAATCCTTTGCGGGCGGGGATCGTGGAGGACCCGATGGCGTATTCGTGGAGTGGATACGGTGCCGCAATGGGCGGTGAAACGGTGTCGCGAAAGGGACTGGAGGCGTTGGTGCGACTTTCCCGTGGACATCTTCCCCATGAGGCCCTCCAAATACTGCAGAAAAAAACCGCCGCCAAGCTGTCAGACTGGCGGGAGATTGCTCCGGAAATGGCGGCTTCCCAACAAAAACGCGCCGCGCCGGAAAACTGGAGGGATGTGCAGTCCGCCTATCGTATCTGGCTGATTCATAAGGGGAAATCGAAATCAGATGTGCCGAGAGCCAAAGAAAAATTCAGAAATCGAAAGGGGCTGGATCCGGTGCGGGTGCTCGCGGAATACGAAGCGGAAGGACAGATTCCTTTGGCCGCTGAACTGCAGTGCCGAATCCGGACGTTCTCTAAAGGGGTGGCGCTGGGCAGTGAGGCCTTTTTGGAAAGTCTCTTTAAAAGCTACCGCAGCTGTTTCGGTCCCAAACGCAAACAGGGTGCCAAACGCATAAAAGGAATGGGCGGAGCTTTTATGAGTCTGCGTTTCCCTCAGGACGGAGAACGTCAAAACTGAAAATCAGGAAACGCCCATCCCCAGTCGGGTGATGGCAAAATCGTAACGCACCGGATCCTCCGGGCAAAGGCGGGCAAACGATGCGGTGATCCGCCGGGCCGCTTCCGCATCAGGCCGGGTCCGACGGGTCAGCCGAAGCCCCCGGGCAATGCGGAACATGTGCGTATCCAGGGGCACCCACAATTTTGCGGGATCCAACTGGTCGGCCCACACTCCCGGATCGATTTCATCTTTGCGCACCATCCACCGCATCCACATGGCCAGGCGTTTGCAGGCACTCCCGCCTGCGGGGTCGGAACAGAGATGTCCCGGATCCCCTTCCCCGGCCGACCGGAGATCCTGCAAAATAGGGATCAGCGCCTCCCGGTAATTTGTGCACCCACTCTGCTCCAGACGCCGCCAGACCGGTTCCACATCCTGAAGAACCTTCCAGCCCCGCAGATGCGCCAGCAGATGGGTTTCCCGGGTCCATCGGTATACAAATCCGCGCAACGCTTTTTGTTGCTCGGTTCTGGAGGCCTGATTCAGAAAGGCATCCGGCTGATTTTCCCAGCGCTGATTCAAATCCTGCAGCGCCTTCTGAATAGATCCCACCCGGCCGTAGGCAAGCGCCGCCGCAACCCAGGCCGCAATTTCCCGGTCGCTTCGGTTGGCAAAGCCGTAGACAAACTGCAGCGGATCGGAAGTCCGATAGACCGCATGATTGAAGCGATGATAGTTCCACTCCAACGCGGCTTTCCGCTGCACCCCGTGCAGGCGGCACAGCGCCTCAACACTGTCGGCGTTCACCCGTTTATCGATTGGAGAAATTCCAGAACTTTTTCCGGATGAGTTTCGGCTTTGGGAACTTTTTTCCAGTGTTTGAGCACTGTGCCGTCCGGCCCGATCACCACCGTGGAACGAATAATCCCGACGGTTTTTTTGCCGTACATCATTTTTTCGCCATAGGCGTCATACGCGGTCATCACCGCTTTGTCCTCATCCGAAAGCAACGGAAAAGGCAGGCTGAACTTTTTCCGGAAGGCTTCATGATCCTCCGCGCCATCCGGACTCACTCCCAGCACGGATACGCCGAGCTTTTCGAAGTCAGCGCTCAGGTCGCGGAAGCTGCAGGCCTCCTTGGTGCAACCGGGGGTGTCGTCTTTGGGATAGAAATAAAGGACCAGAGTTTTTCCGCGGTATCCGGACAATGAATGCAGGGTTCCGGTTCCATCCGGCAATGAAAAATCGGGTGCGGGTTTTCCTTCAGTTACGCTCATGTGAAATCTCCTTATGGGGTTGAGTTTTGAGTCTACCCTGATAGCGGTTTTTCGCAAGTCATGAAAGAAGCCGCCTCCACCCTTTCCGTCGGAATGCTGACCTTGTTGGCCGCCTCCCTGCTCTCAGCCTGGGTGATGGGCGGATTTTCTTCCCATCACCGTCTGCCGGCTTCTCTCTCCGCGCAGGCGGCGGAACTGGGCATTTCCGTGATCGACACTCTGCAAATGCGGGAAATCGTCCGTTCCGGCAGTCATCTGATTCTGGATGCCCGGAAAACCTCCGACTACGACGACGGTCACATTCCGACCGCCTTCTCCGTGCCGGTATCCAAATTCGAAGAGAGTTTTCCCATGATCGCACCCATGCTTTTGCCGGACACGCCGTTGGTGGTCTATTGCAGTGGTCCGCAGTGCGACGATGCCCTGCGGCTGATTGAACGGATGCGGGAGGCGGGCGTGGAAGCCGCGGTTCTTTACCTTGAGGGCATGGAGGGCTGGAATGAATAAGTGGCTGCCACTGATTCCCCGCGCGATAATCTCGGGGCTGTTTTTCCACAGCGGATGGATCAAAATCCAGGACCTCTCCGCTTTCGCCGCGGCCATGGACGGGTATCAGCTGCTGCCAGAGCGCCTCCTCCTCCCCTTTTCCGCAGTTCTGCCCTGGCTGGAAATCTGGTGTGCGGTGGCCCTGTGGATCACCCCGCCTTTCCGCCGCTCCGCCTGGATTTGGATTCAGCTGCTGCTCCTGATTTTCACCGCCGCCAAAATCTCTGTGCTCATGAGAGGCATGGAAATCAGCTGCGGCTGCAGCGGGTCGGAAGAACCCCTCACCTGGAGCGGAGTGGGGATCAACCTGATCTGGCTGGCCTTCGGGGCGGCCGGATGGAGATGGGACCGGCGGGGCAGAAGTTAAAACCGGTCTACAATCACCTGTTCCTCAGCCGGGATCGGTCCGGTTCGAGGATTCGGATCTTTGATCCGCTTGCCCACCACCACAAACATACTGATGACGTGGTCTTCAGGCAGCCGGATCAGTTCGGCCACCGCATCGAAATCAAACCCATCCATCGGGCAGCTGTCCAGACCCAGTCCGCGGGCCGCGAGCATGATATTCTGCGCCGCCAATCCACATGAACGCATGGTTTCATCCCGCTGTGCCTGTTCACGGCTGGCATAATACTGCTGAATCGCGGGCACCATGAAGTCGCGGACGGGTTCGGGCGCATCCCGCCAATACCGGGCGGGATTTTTGTCCCAGGCTTTCAGATCCGCACACACCACAATCAGCACGGACGCATCGGTCACCTGGGCCTGATCCCAGGACACCGCCCGGATCTGACGCCGCAATTCCGGATCCTTCACCACCACAAAGCGGGGGTGTTGAATATTAAATGCACTGGGCGCAAGCCTTCCGGCGAGCAGGAGCTTCTGTAAATCCTCTTCGGGCATCACGTAATCCGGATCATAGGCTTTCACCGCCCGGCGGCTTTCAATTGCTTCAAAAACATCCATATTTTTTTCCTTAAGTGAAGATGAGTCCATTGTTCGGGAACTATCAGCAGACCTTACGGTCAAATTGCGCGGGTTTGATACCCTCTTTCCGCAAAATATCTGGCCACCTCCGCGGTGTACCCGTGGTCGGCCCAGATTTCCTCCGGCGCACAGTCCTCCACCGTCTGCAAAAGCTCCGGCCAGTCCACATGATCCGAAACCGGGAATCCGACCTCGGCCCCTCCCCGTTGTCTGCCTTTGGAGAGCAGCGTCCATCCCGAGGCAAAGGCGCTGCGCAGCGGACCCAGTTTTGCCCGCAGCGCCGGCTGAAAGGCCGTGGGAGAGATCACCATCAAGGCCTTTCCCTGCTCACTCCGAAAAGCCTGCGGCTTCAGAGTATGCGTGAAGGGCAGGGAAATTCCCGCGTTCCGGTAAAAAGGAAGGAAAGGCACCACCGCCCCGTGCACATAAATCGGACCGCGCTCCGGATTCAGCATCGCCAGCAGACGCTGGGCTTTGCCCAGACTGTACCCGAGCAGCACGGAATTCACGCCGTCCTCCTGATTCCGGCCCCACCACGCATCGATGTCGTCCGTAATTTGGACCGGGTCCGGCCACCGGTACACCGGCAGTCCAAAAGTGGTCTCGGTCACCAGCAGATGACAGGGCTGCGGTTCAAAGGCCTCGCAGGTGGGATCCACCCCCCGTTTATAATCCCCGGTCACCACCGCCACCCGTCCTCCGACCTCCAAACGCACCTGCGCGCTACCCAGCAGATGTCCGGCCGGATGCAGGGAAAGTGTGGCCTCCCCCACTTTCAGTTTCTCCCCGAATGCAAGCGTCTGGATCGGCGTCCGGGGTCCAATGCGCTGACGCACAATCGCTTCGCCGGAGCGCGAGGTCAGCACCGCCTGATGACCCCGCCGGGCATGATCCGCATGTCCATGCGTAATGACCGCCCGTTTCACCCGGCGGCGCGGATCAATATAAAGATCTGCTGCCGGACAGTAGAGTCCGTTCGCTGTGGTCTCCAGCAGGTTCACAGCACATCCCGCAGAGCTTCCCAGGCCAGACGCACACAGGACATCCGCATCGGACGGGCCCGTACCGCACCCAGCGCGGGCAGGTATGCCTCCCCCCATTCCCCCTCCCACTCCGCGTCGCTGTCAAAAAATTTCAGCGCGGCCGTAATTCTCGATTTTGCCTCCTCCCGCGCACAGCCGTTCAGAAGTTCACAGAGCGCCACCGTCGAGGCGACACAAACCGCGCAACCCTGGGCATAAAAGCGAAGGGAGTCCACCCTGCCCTCCTCCAGATGCCCGCTCAGAAAAACTTCGTCGCCGCAGGCCGGGTTCCGACGTTCGGAAAGAGGGGATGCAGGCGCTTCCGAATCCCGGAAGCGGCGGTCCCGCGAAAGCTGAAGCAGCGTGTCTTCGTACATGAGCTTATTCCGCGCGGCGCAGGGTGGCCTGGAGGCCGTAGGTGTGAAGTTGATGCAGATGCAGTTCGGCCTGCTCGCGCTCCTCGGTGGCCACCAGCGATTTTCCCTGATTGTGAACCTCCAGCATCAGTTTGGTGGCCAGAGAGCGGTTGTAGCCGAATACTTTCTGGAGCACATAAATGACATAGGACATCAGATTCACCGGATCATCCCAGACCACAATATTCCAGGGCGCATCCAGATCCTGACGGGTCTGCGTTTGGGTCTGGGTGTCTCCCTGACTCATGCGGCGGACTCTCCCCACGCGGTGAGCATCAGCTTGCGCGCTCCGCCATGATTCCGGTGTTCGCAGAGATAAATTCCCTGCCAGGTGCCCCAGGCCGGCGCGCCGTTGCGAAGCGGAATCAGCAGCGAGGATCCCAGCAGACTGGCTTTGATGTGGGCCGGCATATCATCCGGTCCCTCCAGGGTGTGCCGGTAGTAGGGTTCATTTTCGCGGACCGCCTGATTAAAGTGGGACTCCATATCACTGAGCACTTCCGGGCTCGCATTTTCATTCAGAGTCAGCGAGGCCGAGGTGTGCTGGATGAACACCTGCAGCATTCCGGTTTGGATTTCGCGCAGTTCCGGGAGCTGTCCGAGCACCTCGCGGGTCACCAGATGAAAACCCCGGGGCCGGGCCCGCAGGCTGATTTGTTTCTGAATCCACTTCATGAACCCGCTCTACAAAGCCCGGAGGCTCAGGTCAATGCCAACTCCCGCCCCATTGAACTCACGGTGAATTACACTTCACAGAACTCAACTCCTTCGTTATGACAGGCGGATGCAAAGACTCATCATCCACCTGCTTTTTCTCCTTATTCTCGCAGGAAGAAGCCCGGCACAGTCCGGAGGCCAGCCGGTGGACGGCTTTGCCGCAGAGGTGGACGGCAAAATTGTCACCGTGGGCGATGTGATTGAGCGGGTGCGTCCGGCCCTGCTTCAGCTGCGGCGTTCCGCCCCGGGACCGGATTTCGTCAGCAAACAGGCGGAAATCTTCGAGGAAGGATTGGAAAAGCTGATCGAGCAGCGGCTGATGATTGCCTATTTTGAGAGCATCGAGGCCCAGCTTCCCCCCACCACCCTGCGGGAGCGCAGAGACATGATTCTGCGCGAACGCTTCGGGAACAGCGAGGAGGAGCTGCGGAAAGTTCTGCGGGCCGTGGGCAAAACGGAGGCCGAATGGGAAGAGGAACTCCGCGAACAGATTATTGTCCAGTCCATGGTTCAGCAGTTTGTACGGGCCAAAATTCATGTGTCCCCCCGGGAGATCCGGGAGGCCTACGAGGCGAAAAAATCGGAACTGCTCAACGATGTGGAGCTGAAAATCCGTTCCATCGCCTTCCGCCCCGCCGTCTCCGGTCAGGAGCAGGAGCGGCTGCGGAAAATTCAGGAGGTCATGACGCGTTTGGCGGAGGGGGCGGATTTTGCTGAAACCGCGATCGAATTTTCGGAAGGTCCCAAAGCTTCGCAGGGCGGAGACGAGGGCTGGGTCAATCTTTCCCGCCTCCCTGCGGATCTCCGGGAGGCCCTGGCCGAGGCCGAACCCGGCACCGTGACGCCGCTGATTGATACCCCGGTGCAGTCCTACATTTTTAAAATCGAGGACCGGCGCGGAGGAGAAATCAAATCCATCGCGGAAGCGCAGTCGGAATTGAAACGGGAGCTGGAAGTCGCAAAATACGATGAGATCTACAGCAACTGGATGGAAGGTCTGTACAAACAGTTCCAGGTTCGGCGTTTTCATCCCGATATCTCGGCGGTCACCGGAGATCTCTGATGGGACTGCGCCTGGGAATTTCCATCGGCGATCCCAACGGAATCGGTCCCGAAGTCGCTCTCAAAGCCTGGGCCCGGGAGGCGGACCCCGATATTTTTCTGATTGGAGATCCGGATCTGATCCGCAGCGGGGCGGAGAAATTCGGTCTGCCGCTGCCGCCGGTGATGGAAAGTCCGGTCCGCTTTCCGGAAGCCTGCTGGGGGGAATGCTCTGCGGAGGCGGGTCAGGCCTCCGCCGCCTGGGTGGAGAAGGGCATTCAGGCCTGCCAGCAGGGAGATCTGCACGGACTGATCACCGCGCCCATCAATAAACAGGCCTGGGACCGGGCGGGCATCGGATTCCCGGGTCACACCGAGCTTCTGGCCGCCCGCTGTGATTGCCGCCGCTTCGGAATGATGCTGGCCGGAAAAGGACTGCGGGTGATGCTGGCCACCCGGCACATTCCTCTGGGCAAAGTGGCGGAGTCACTGACCGCTGAAGAGATCCGGATGGCGGTTGAACTTTTGCAGGAGGCACTTCCTCTGTTTGGCATCGACCTTCCGCGCATCGCGGTTTGCGGACTGAATCCGCATGCAGGTGACGGCGGAAGCATTGGCAGCGAAGAGGTCGAATGGATCTCGCCACTGATTTCGCAGCTCCGGTCGGAAGGCAGACCGGTCAGCGGTCCGCACCCTGCGGACACGGTTTTTCATGCTGCGGTGAACGGGGAACACGATGCCATCGTGGCCCTTTATCACGATCAGGGACTGGGCCCGCTGAAACTTTGGGCTTTTGACGAAGGGGTGAATGTCACGCTCGGACTTCCCATCATCCGCACTTCCCCTGACCACGGAACCGCGTTTGCCATTGCCGGAAAGGGAATCGCCCGTCCGGACAGCATGCTCGCGGCCCTGCACTGCGCGCGCCAACTGGCCCGTTCGGAGAATCCATGGAAGAAATCTTTCCCTGTCTGACCCGTCCGCGGGAAGTCCGCGAATATCTTCGGGAAATCGGCTTTGCTCCCAGCAAAAGCATGGGACAGAATTTTCTCATCGACGCCCACATGCGGGATCTCATTCTGGAGGCTTCCGGCATTGCTCCGGGAGAGCATGCGGTGGAGGTGGGACCCGGACTGGGGGTGATGACGGAAGGGCTGATGGAGCGGACCGAACAGGTCACCGCGATTGAACTGGACGCCCGGCTGTTTGACCATTTACAGAAGCGTTTTGCGGACCGGCCCGGATTGAAACTGATTCATCAGGATGCCACCAAGTGCAACTGGGCCGAACTTTGCAAACCTGACCCCGTACGGGTCATCTCCAATCTGCCCTACTCGGTGGGGAGCCGGATCCTGTACGATCTGGCGGATCCCGCATGGGCTCCGCTCTCGGTCACTGTAATGCTGCAGAGCGATGTGGCCGACCGTCTGATCGCCTCGCCGGGGTCGGAGCTCTACGGACTGCTGAGTGTGCGCATGGGCTGGACTTTTGAGATTTCCCGCGTGCGGAGCGTGCCCGGCAACTGTTTTCTTCCGCCCCCCAAAGTCGGCAGCAGCGTGGTGCATCTGACCCGGAGAAAAGAATTTCCTGCGGAGGTGCAGGATTTCCAGCAAATGGAGGCGCTCACCCACTTTGCGTTTACCCAGCGGAGGAAACAGCTGGGAAGCATTTTGAAAAGCTTCGGTGCGGAAGGGACGGCGCTGCCCGTCGACCCCACCCGCCGGCCGGAAACCCTTGAACTCGCAGAATGGGCCGCGCTGAGCAATGCGCTGACCCGCCGCTGATTTTTCAGTCCTTCCCGTCCGTGGGTTGTGGTTTGAATTTGCCGCTCTGACCGAGAAAGCGGCAGGGGTTGTTGTAAAACAGCTGCTCCACCGCGCGGTCAGGATGTCCCCGCAGGCGCATTTGAAACAGCGTGTCATGAAGCGTGGCCGGATCGGAGGGTCCCCAGTCTCCGCTCGCATCCACAATCATGCGTTCGAGTCCGTATTTCTCCACCAGATCGATCACCCGGTCGGGAGAATTTTTGGTGACCGGATAGACGGTCATCGCACACCAGAATCCTTTTTCATGCAGCATCGGCAGGGTGTGCTCCTCGGTATGATCGAAACAGACCCGGGACGGATCCACGCCACCGTGCCCCAGCAGATAATCCAGCATCATCCGGGTGCCTCAGTTTGTCCTGCAGATGAGGCGTATGAATCCAGATCAGCTGATTCGTTTTCAGCGCCAGCTCCACCTGTTCCTCAAAAATGATCATCTCATTGCGGGTATTTTTGTTCAGGCCAATCTCACCGATGCCCAGGACATTGGGTTTTTCCAGAAATTCCGGAATAAACGAAATCACCTCGCGGCTGAAAGCCACATCCTCCGCCTCTTTGGGATTGATGCAGATCCAGCAATAATGATCGATCAGATACTGGGCCGCGCGGGTCGGTTCGAATTCGGAAATGTGGGTGAAGTAATCGTGAAAGGCCTGCGGGGAGGTGCGGTCGTAGCCGGCCCAGAACGCGGGTTCGCAAATGGCCACGGTATGCATCCGGGCCATGCGCTCATAGTCCTGCACGGTGCGGGCGATCATGTGAACGTGTGGTTCGATGATTTTCATGCCTCTTCCTCCTCTTTCACCGAAAGCAGCTCCAGAATCCGCCGCGCGCGCTCCGCTTCCTCTCCGGCCACAATCTGCGCGGCCTGCCGCAGGCCGTTCAGGCGGGGATCCTGCCAGACGCTCTGGGCCTCCCCGGCACCCTGAATCCGGTCAAAGGCCGCGGCGGTTTCCAAAAGCGCCGAACGCATATGCAAATAAAACTGATCAACAAGTTCGGGAGCGGATTTGGGAGATTTCATGGGAATACAGTAAGCAAGAGATTAGAAAATTCAACTTCAACCGTGAAATCAGGAATCAGCGTGGAATGGCAGGAACATAGAGCATTTTCAAAGATAGCGTAGCCAGATATTTTTTTGTTTACCGCGAAGGGGCGCAAAAATTTCAACCCCTATAGCCCCGCTCTGAAGCGCTCCACATCCAAAAGGACACGGTGAATTTTTTAAAACAGTTCACTTGAATGATGTCATAAAATACGAAGCCAATTTTCGTATTCGTTTCATTACGGGGCTATAGGGGCTGA
>JBMTJR010000039.1:0-12092 GCA_049438565.1 Kiritimatiellia bacterium | reverse complement strand
GGGTCCGTGCCGGTGCGGGCGGTATATGAGAATCCGGACGGACTGCTGGTGCAGGGGATGTTTGCCAAAGTGAAGCTGCCCTTGGAACGGGAGGGTGTGCTGCTGGTACCGGAAATCGCGATTCAAAAAGATCTGGTGGGCAGCTTCGTCTATACGCTCACGGCGGAGGACAAGGTGGAAAGCAAATATGTCACACTGGGAGCGCTGTATGGTCAGCAACGCATCATCAACGAAGGTCTGGACCGGGATGCGCGGGTGATTACGCTGGGCATCCAGCGGGTCCGTCCGGGCATGCAGGTGAAGGTGAGCGGCAGCACCAAGGGAGAATAACCCATGTTCAGCCATTTTTTTATCCGCCGCCCGATTTTCGCCGGGGTCATTTCGATTGTGATCCTGATCCTGGGGACTTTGTCCCTGGTTTCGCTTCCGGTGGCCCGTTATCCGGAAATCTCCCCGCCCACCATCACCGTCACCGCAGTGTATCCCGGGGCGGACGCGCAGACGGTTGCGGACACGGTGGCCACTCCGATCGAGCAGGAGGTGAACGGGGTTGAGAACATGCTGTATATGAACAGTGTGTGCGGTAACGACGGATCCTACTCCCTGACGGTTACTTTTGCCTCGGGCACCGATCTGGACACCGCCAATGTGCTGACCCAGAACCGGGTTTCCGCCGCCATCGCCAAGCTGCCGCAGGAAGCGCAGCGCATGGGGGTGAAGGTGAAAAAGAAATCCACCGACGCAAACATTTACCTCGCGCTGTACAGTCCGGACAATTCTTTGGACGGACTCTTTCTCTCTAACTACGCCAACATGCAGCTGAGGGATGAACTTGCTCGTTCTCCCGGAGTGGGGGAGGTTCAGAGTTTCGGGGTGGGGGATTACAGTATGCGGATCTGGCTGAATCCGGAGGCGATGCGGGTGCGTCAGGTCAGTGTGTCGGATGTCATCAATGCGGTGCGGGATCAGAATGTCCAGGTGGCGGCGGGGAAAGTGGGAGAGCCGCCGGTGCCCGACGGACAGGCCAATACGCTTTCCATCATGGTGAAAGGCCGTCTGGAGGATCCCAAAGAATTTGAGAAAATAGTCATCCGCGCCAATGCAAATGGCGAAGTGCTGCGGCTCGGAGACATCAGCCGGGTGGAACTGGGGTCGAGTTCCTACAGCATGACCTCGACCTACAAAGGAAAGTCCTCCGCGACGCTGGTGGTGTATCAGATCCCGGGCGCGAATGCGCTGCAGGTGGTGGAGGGCGTGCGCAAGCGTTTGGCGGAGCTGGAGAAGTCCTTCCCGGACGGACTGGCTTACGATATCGTTTATGACAATACCGATGTGATCAAAGCCTCCATCAAACAGGTGGTCATGAATCTGTTTGCCACGCTTGCGCTGGTGGTGTTTACCGTCTATCTGTTTTTGCAGAATTTCCGGGCCACGATTATTCCTTCGGTCACCATCCCGGTGTCGCTGGTGGGCACCTTCGGGGCGATGGCGGCGATGGGATACACCATCAACCAGTTCACCCTGTTCGGGCTGGTGCTGGTGATTGGAATTGTGGTAGACGATGCGATTGTGGTGGTGGAAAACTGCACCCGTCTGCTGGACGAGGGCAAATCCCCCAAACAGGCCGCGATGGAGACCATGACCGAGGTGTCCGGACCGGTGATTGCCACGACGCTGGTGCTGCTGGCGGTGTTTGTTCCCACCACTATGATGGGGGGGATTATCGGAACCCTGTTCAAGCAGTTTGCGGTGACCATTTCCATTGCCACCGTGTTCAGTTCCCTGAACGCGCTGACCCTGAGTCCGGCGCTGTGCGGAATTCTGCTGAAGCCGACAGCCCAAACCCGAAATCCTCTATTTAAAATGTTCAACCGGGCGGTGGACAGCAGCCGGAGCGGCTGCACCCGGCTGGTACGTCTGGTGATCCGCCGGGTGGCACTGGGCACCCTGGTGTTTGTCGGCCTGGTGGCGGGGGCTCTGTTCGGATTTGGCCAGTTGTCCTCCGGGTTTGTTCCCCAGGAGGATGAGGGTTACTGTCTGATCAATCTTGCCCTGCCGGATGCCTCTTCCCAGGAGCGGATGGTGGCGTTTTCGCAGCAGGCGGAAAAAGTGGTGGCGGATATCCCGGGCATTAAAAGTTACATCACCATCACCGGCTATTCGATCCTGGATTCGGTGGCGATTCCGAATGCCGGGTTTATGCTGGCGGTGTTTGAAGACTGGAGTGACCGCTCTCCGGAAGAGCATCAGCAGGTGATTCTCCGGCAGTTGAATCAGCGGTTCAGCCGGATCCAGAGCGGGGTGGCCACCGCCTTCCCGGTGCCCTCCCTTCCGGGTGTAGGGCTGACTGCGGGGATTTCTTTCATGCTGCAGGACCGCGGGGGCGTGGGCATGGAGACGCTGCAGACCACCGGAGTGGATTTTATTGCGGACGCGAATACCCAGAGCGGTTTGACCTCAATGTACAGTCCTTTCCGGGCGGCGGTGCCGCAGTTGCGGGTGGAGGTGGACCGGGATCAGGTGCTGACCAAAGGGCTCCCTCTGGGATCGGTCTTCTCGGCCATGCAGACTTTTCTTGGTTCCTCCTACATCAACGATATCACCCTGTTTAACCGTTCCTTCCAGGTGAAGGCGCAGGCGGACCGGTCCTTCCGCACCCAGCCGGAGGATATTCTCAATCTGGAGGTCCGGCACCCCAACGGCAGCAGTATTCCGATCAGTGCGCTGGCTTCGATCGAGGAGATCGTGGGGCCGCAAAGCATTACCCGCTTTAATCAGTACCCCTCCATGAAAGTGCTGGGTCAGCCTGCGGAAGGGTTCAGCACCGGGGATGCGATGGAAATTGTGGAGGACATGGCGGCCCGGAAGTTGAGTGCCTCGATCGGATACGAATGGGTGGATTTGTCCTATCAGGAAAAAGCGGCGTCTGGATCCACCTCGCTCATTTTCGGCCTCTCTATCATTCTGGTGTATCTGGTGCTTGCGGCGCAGTATGAGAGCTGGTCGCTGCCGGTCAGTGTCTGTCTTTCGGTTCCGACCGCGCTGCTGGGAGCGGTGGTGGGGATTATGGCCCGGGGCTATGACAACAATGTCTATACGCAGGTGGGGATTGTGCTGCTGATTGGACTCGCCACCAAAACCGCCATTCTGTTGGTCGAATTTGCAAACGTGCAGCGTCAGGAGGGCCTGTCCCTGACTGATGCGGCGGCCAAAGCGGTGGATCTGCGGCTGCGCGCGGTGTTGATGACCGCCTTTTCGTTCATCCTCGGTGTGTTGCCGCTGCTGTTCTCCACGGGCGCGGGATCGGAGAGTCAGAAAGTGATCGGCACCACCGTATTTTCGGGTATGGTTGCCGCGACCTTTATCAGTCTGATCGCAATTCCGATGCTGTATTATCTGGTGGCGAGGATCAGCGGGGAAAAGGATGAACCGCCGGTCAAACCCTCTGAAGCTGTGGAGGCGGACGCATGAAAACGACTTTTGTCACGCTTGTTCTGATCGGGGGAGTGCTGCTCAGTGGATGCCGGACAAGCAACCCGGTGATAACCTCCACCGATTCAGAAATTCCCTCCGGCTGGGTGACCCCGGTTTCGGGGGAGGAGCTGCTGGCTGCGGAGCAACTGGCGGTGTGGTGGACTCTGTTTGAGGATGAGCAGCTCACCCGGCTGGTGCAGGCCGCGCTGGATGAAAACCTCGATTTGAAAAATGCGGCAGCCCGGGTGGAGGAGGCGTTTGCCCTGCGTGCGGTGGCGGCCGGTGAAAAGGTGCCTGCGGTCAATGCCTCGGCCGGGATCTTTGAGACCGACCAGAGCGCGCTGGCGGGGGGCGCGAGTTTCACCGGCTACAGCGTGGGTTTTGATGCCAGCTGGGAACTGGATTTGTGGGGACGGATCCGCAAAAGCGTGGACGCGGCCGATGCGGCGGCCCAGGCCTCGGTGGAGGATTTGCGCGGGGTCCGGGCCCTGGTGGCCTCGCAAGTGGTGGCCAGTTATGTGTCTCTTCGGGAGCTTCAACTGAGACAGGCCCTGGCCCTGGAGAATATTGCGCGTCAGCAGAATACGCTGAAACTGACGCTGGGACGCTTTGAGAACGGTCTGTCCCCCCGGCTGGATGTGAATCAGGCCCAGGTCAATCTTTCCAGCACCGAGGCGGTGCTGCCGCGGCTGCGTCAGCAGGAATTTCAGGCCCTGCGGGCGCTGGAGCTGCTGTCGGGAATGACGCCGGGTGAATTGAATGGCCTGCTGGATGAGGCACGGCCGGTGCCCACGGTTCAGCCGGATCAGTTGACGGATCTGCCGGCAAACGTGCTGCGGCGGCGTCCGGATCTCCGCGCGGCGGAGCAGCGGCTGATCGCCGCGGCGTTGCGGGTGGGGGTTGCGGAGGCGGATCTTTATCCGCGGATATCGCTGAGCGGCAGTTTTGCCTGGGAAGCCGGCGATGCGGGAAGTCTTTTTGAAGGCGATTCGGTGTCCACCCGTTTTGGGCCCTCGCTGCGGCTGCCGATTTTTCAGGGCGGACGCCTGCGGGCGCAGGTGGAGGTAAGAGAGGCCCAGGCGCTGCAGGCGGAGCTGGGATACCGTCAGCAGATGTTGACCGCGCTTCAGGAGGTGGAAAATGCGCTGACGTCCTATCAGCAGGAGCAGGAGCGGTTGCAAAAGCTGCAGGAGGGGGTTGCCGCGGCCGAGGCGACGGTGGTGCAGGTGCGGAGTCTGTATGAAAACGGACTGGTGACCTTTCTGAACGTGCTGGATGCGGAACGCAATCTGGCGGCGCAGCAGGACGCGGCGGCGGCCAGTCTGGGCCAGAGTTCAAGGAATCTGGTGGATGTGTACCGGGCTTTCGGGGGCGGCTGGGATGCGCCCGAATTCGAGGCACCGGAGAAGTTGGCGGGGCTGAGAATCCGCACCGAACTGGCGGTGCATGAGGCGGAGCTGTCCGTGACGGAAAAAGAGGAGGACCATATCCTGCTCAAAGTGGATACATACCTGAGCTTCAACCGCCTCTCGCCGGAAAGCAAAGGCATGGCCACGGAAATCAAAGTGCCAACTGCTGCGCAGGAGGCGTTTCAGGATCTGCTTCCCGGGGAGCGGGTGCGGGTCTCCTGGACCGAAGTTCAGGTTGAAACGGATGCGGGCGTGGAAAATCTGGTGGAGATTGACGCGGCGGAGCGTCTGAGTCCGCCGAGTCCTTGATTCAGAGTTCCGCATTTAAGCGGTTTTCGGAGTCCCAGCTTTAGCGGGGCGGGTTTCGGTCGATAGGCTTCGTGCTTTGCATAGGGGCTTGGCGAAGCACGAAACCTGGGCTCTGAAGCCCGGATACCTAAAGGCATCCTTTTGAAAACCGCTTAAAAGCGGGACTCTGAATTTTTCTCACTTTTTCGCGGAAAATGTAAGATTGCCTGCTTTCGGGGGGATGAAAGCAACCCTCGAGGAGATCTTATGTACGACTGGCGGAAAATGACGGATGCAGACCGGAAGGAGGTGTTGGACAGCCGAATGGTAAATCGAAATCCCTGGTATCGTCCGCCAAACTTTGAACATGGCAAATGGTTTCTTGTGAGTGCGGCCTGTTTTGAACACCGGCATTTGATTGGATCGCCTCCGAAGCGGATGGCTTCTTTTTCCGAGGACTTATTGAGGGTCTTTTCCATGCCGAAAGCTGAACTTGTGGCCTGGGTGCTTTTACCCAATCATTATCATGTCTTAACCCGGGTGAATCATTTACCCGGGGTCAGAAAAGTTATCGGGCAGCTGCATGGCGGATCCTCTCATAGGTGGAATGTGGAGGAGGGTCGGCAGGGACGGAAATGTTTTCATGGGGCGCTTTTTAAAGCGATCAAGTCCGAGGCACATCGGATATCAACCCTGAATTATATTCACCATAATCCTGTGAGACACGGCTATGTGAAAAAATGGGAGGCGTGGCCTTTTGGGAGTGCCCGGGAATATTTAAAAGCGACCCCTCCTGAAATTGTGAAACAACAATGGATCGATTTTCCGGTAACCGGGATGGGAGAAGGCTGGGATGAGGAGGCATTGTAGGGAGGTTCAGAGTTCCGCATTTATGCGGTTTTTTCCTGAGGCGTTCACGCCGGGGGTAAGCGGAACTCAAGTTTCGTGATTTGCATGGGGATGGGGCGAAGCACGAAACATGGGCTCTGAAACCCGCCCCGCTGAAGCGGGCCTCTTAATGCCGCTTGAAAGCGGAACTCTGAAGGTTCCACTTTTCGCTCGGCAGAGGCATTGCTTTCCTGCATAGAGGCGCAATGAACTCTTTCTTCGGAAACCAACAGGTCCTGGGAGTGCTGGGCGCGGGTCAGCTCGGAAAAATGCTGGCGACGGCTGCCGCGCCCTGGGATCTGAATTTACATATGCTGGATCCCACGGCGGACGCCCCGGCGGCACACCTTTGCCAACGTTTTGTGCAGGGGGACTTTCGGGACAAACAGACGGTGCTGGATTTTGGAGCGGCCTGTGAGGTGATTACGATTGAGATTGAGCAGGTGAATGTGGAGGCCCTGGAGGAACTGGAGGCGGCGGGAAAAGAGGTGCACCCTTGTCCGCGGGCCTTGCGGATCATTCAGGATAAAGGGCTGCAGAAGCAGTTTTTTGCGGAAAACGGATTGCCGAGTTCGCCTTTCCGTCTGTTTGCGGGACCGGAGGCGGTGCGGGCGGCGGATCTGGGCTTTCCCTGTGTGCAAAAAGTCCGGACCGAGGGCTATGACGGCCGGGGGGTGAAAATTCTCCGTTCGGCGGCGGATCTGGACGGGCTGCTGCCGGGGCCCTGTCTGGTGGAGGATGCGGTGGATGTGGAAACCGAAATTGCGGTGATCGCGGTGCGGAATGCGTTGGGACAGGTGGTGAGTTTTGATCCGGTGGAGATGCGTTTTCATCCGGAGGCGAATCTGGTGGAGTTCCTCGCCGCGCCCGCCCGGATCTCCCCTGAACTGGCGGCGGAGGCGAAAGCGCTGGCGGAAAAAACCATCACGGCCTTTGATCTCTGCGGATTGCTGGCGGTGGAGATGTTTGTGAACCGGGAAGGGGAGATTCTCATAAATGAAGTGGCGCCGCGTCCGCACAACAGTGGGCATCATACGATCGAGGCCTGTGTGAGTTCTCAATATCAGCAACATCTGCGGGCCATCCTGAATCTGCCGCTGGGAGACTGCGGGCTGCGTCAGCCGGCGGTGATGGTCAATATTCTGGGTGAGGAGGGGAAGAGCGGTCCGGTGGTGTATGAGGGCGTGGAGGAGGTTTTGGGCACGCCGGGGGCGCATTTGCATTTGTATGGCAAACACGAAACCCGCCCCTTCCGGAAAATGGGACATCTTACAGTCTGTCATGACAATCTGGAAACTGCTATTGTCAGGGCCCGGCGTTTGCAAACTCAATTCAAGGCCACAAGTCGGCCTTGAGCGCTTGTGCCCCGCCGCTTGATTTCTCAAGTGAAATTATTTACAAGTGACTGTATATGTGCTTTCAGGATTCAATGAAAGTTGTGGTGGATACAAACGTATTTGTTTCTGCTTTAACCAGCAGTATCGGGAGTAACCGGCGTGTCCTGCAGGCCTGTTTTGAAAATGCGATAAAACCTGTAATGGGGTCGGCTTTGTTCCATGAAATGGAAAGCGTGATGCAAAGGCCGTCGTTACTAAAGCGCTGCCCCTTGAGCGCAAAAGAAAGAATTTTGTTTTTTTCATCGTATCTTTCAACATGTGAATGGGTTAATATCCACTTCCTACGGCGTCCCAACTTAAAAGATTAGGCTGATAATCATTTGATTGAGTTGGCTGTCGCAGGAAATGCTGAAGTAATTATTACCAACAACCTAAAAGATTTAAAATCAGGCGAACTTATTTTCCCCTCTCTCAAGATTCTGACACCCTCCAAATTTATGAGGTACCTGAAATGACAACTCTCACTTTGCGTATACCGGATGACAAAGCCGAACGGCTCCGCAGCCTTGCAAAACATAAAGGTGTGAGTGTGAATAAGCTTTTTGAAGAATTTTCAAACTGCGCGGTTGCTGAATTTGATACGGAGATCCGTTTTAAGGAGCTTGCCAGACGCGGAAATCCGGAAGCCGGATTGACGCTTATTCAAAAATTAGATCGTTCGTTCCAAAAAAATAAGGTTTAAACGGTTTATCTATGAAATCACCACAGGTTGCAATTATCATGGGCTCGGACTCCGATTTACGGGTGATGGGCGAAGCCGCGGACTTTCTTGAAACGCTGGGCGTTGCCGTGGAGGTCACCGTGGTGTCGGCGCACCGGACCCCGGCGCGGCTGTTTGCCTATGCGGAATCGGCTGAGGCGAAAGGCATTCAGGTGATCATCGCCGGTGCCGGGGGGGCGGCGCATTTGCCGGGCATGGTGGCGGCGATTTCCCCGCTGCCGGTGATCGGGGTCCCGATCAAATCGCGCAATTCGATTGATGGATGGGACAGTATGCTTTCGATTCTGCAGATGCCGGCCGGCGTTCCGGTGGCCACTGTGGCGGTGGACGGCGCCAAAAACGCCGGAATCCTCGCCGCGCAGATCCTCTCGGTTGCCGATCCGGAGCTCCGCAGGAAGATCAGTGACTTTAAACAGGATCTCAACCGTCAGGTGCTGGATAAAGTGGAGCGGATTGAACAGAACGGCTGGAAAAATATTTAAGACGCAGACGGTTTTTCTGTCTGCGCTTTCTTCCAATACGCCTGATTCATACTGAAGAACTTTTTCATCCGCAGAGGGAGTCTTTGTTCAGAGTGAGCCAGAACCGTGGCGGCCGTCTTGCTTGCCAGATAAAGCAGATAGCGGGGTAACTGGAGGGGATGATTTTTCAGCAGAAACGCAAATTCGTTCCGCAGATACCGCAGCCCCTCCGAAGCACTGGCGGAGAGGGTATGAGAGGGGAAAAGCTGGTTGATGGCGATTACGCTGTCAAAGTATCTGCGGAAAGTTTGCCATAAACTGTAATTGTGGGAATGCATGACCACGGAGTCGTGGACGTATTTCACCGCGTAGCCCGCCAGCTGCAGATCCCGGGAAAACTGCTGATCCTCGGCCATGATCAGCTTGTCATCAAAAGGATATTTCAGAGCGAGGCTGCGCCGGAGCGCGGAGCTGACATTGGAGCTGAAAACCTGATCCAGAGAACGAATTCCCTCCGCACCCGCCTGAAAAGTCCGGGATGCCATCGCCGGAAATTTCTGTTCCAGATAATAACTTTCCAGCGGATCGGTTCCGGGGTAGGGGATCTGACGCGAGAACGTGTAGGCCGTGTTTTCCCCGGAAAGCGGGTCGATGAGTTTGCGCATCCAGTCCTCGCTGTGGGGAGAGGCATCCTGGGTCATCAGCACCACGATTTCGGTTTTCGCCTCGCGGATGCCTAAATTCCGGGTGCCTCCGTGCGTAAAATCCCTGATGGGCAGAAGTCTGACTTTTTCAAACCTTGCCGCAATTTCCCGGCTTTGGTCGGTGGACATGGAGTCCAGCAAAAGGATTTCCTCCAGCTGCACCTCCGTTTGGGCCAGCAGTCGGGGCAGGAGCTCAGGCAGGTAAGGTTCCGCATTCCGGATGGGAATCACGACCGTAACAGATGGGGAGGAGTTCGGCATTGGATTGGGATATATTTCCCCGACGGGTTGTCAATAACTGACTGGTGTTTGAACCTATATGATGCTAAAGATTTTAATGCCCCTCGATTCCCCCTCTCCAACTCTCTCCAAGGAGCAGACGATGTATCATCTTTACGGATCAGAATTCACCCGGAAACTTTGGACAGACCTTGATCACATTCTGCTGGTTTATGTGGGTTCCGCAGCGGAATTTTCCCTCGTGGAGGAGAATCATTGGCTGTTTTACACCAACAAGCTGCCCTCGGCACCGCTTAACCGTCTGATCAGTACTTTTGTCTGGAACCGGAAAGTCATGACAACCTCTGCGGAGGATGTGAAGGCGCTGGCGAAAACCATCCGGGGCTTTCATGATCAGGTGGAGCGGGAGCGGGGACGGGAAGAGGGAGGGCATCCGAAAATTTCGAATCAGGCCTTCCGGTCGGTGGGGGCGATGCTGATCGAGTACGCCCTGCGGGCCGACGCCTATCTGGAGGGCCGTGAACCCGCGTCTGAAGACAAAGAGTGCTATTATCAGGATCAGCGGGGTTTCTTTGAGGCCATGGGGATTTCAGGCTGGGAGGCGACCTATGAAGCGTTCAGGGAAAACCGGGAAAAGGAAATCCGGACGCAGTTGGTTCCGAATGAGCACACTGCGGATCTTTTCCGTTCCTACCGGCATGACCTGGGCCGCCTTCGGTACTTTTTGCTGCGGCACTTTATGGCCTGGTTTGTGCCGGAGCGGATCCGCGAGGTGCTGGGATTGAAAAAAGCCCTCTGGTTTGCGCCGATGTACCGACTCTATCCCCGTATGCATAGACATTTGGGGGCAAAAATGGTGCATCGTCTCCTGTTGCCTCCCCGGGTACTGAAAGGGCTGACGGCGTTTTAGAAAATTTCCTTCGATGGGACGATTATTCAGTGCTGGCGGGGGATGGCAGACTAATCCAGAAGCAGCTTCCTTTGCCCACGCGGCTTTGAACCCCGACTTTTCCCTGATGCAGGAGGACGATATGTTTGACGATGCTCAACCCCAGTCCGGTTCCGCCAATCGCCCGGCTCCGCGCTTTGTCCACGCGGTAAAAACGTTCGAAAATCCGGTTTTGATCCGCCTCGGGAATGCCCGGTCCCTGATCAATCACCTCCAGGCGAATTTCTTGTTTCTCCTCCCGGGCCCTGATCAGAATGCGGGTGGAGGGGTAGGTGTATTTGACCGCATTGTAGACCAGATTATGCACGGCCTGCTCAAAAAGAGGCGCCTGCAGTTCGGCCCGGAGGTTCTCCCCGCATTCCAGCTCCACTTTTAGGTCCCGCATCGTGGCCTGGTCCTCACAAAGTTCAATCACCTTTTCGAGCAGGGGTTTTAGTTCAGTCAGGCTCAACGCCGCCTGGGCATCGGCACTTTCAATACGGGTGAGAGAAAGGAGATCTTCAAGAATATTGATCATCCGGGTGGACTGTTTGACAATCCTTTCCGTGTAATTCCGCACCTCCTCCGGGTTGTCCGGCTCATCGAGAAGCAGTTCCGCGTAGCCCTTGATGGCGGTAAGCGGGGTGCGAAGTTCGTGGGAAACGTTGGCGACAAAGTCCTGTCGGAGCGTTTCCAGTCGATGGAGGGTGGTGACATCCTGCAGCAGCAGCAGCACACCGATGGTCTGATCGTGATCGATGAGGGGAGATCCTTTCACCCGGAGGATCCGGTCCTCCATGCCTGTGCGCTCCAGCCGCAGATAGGTCTCCTTGAAACTGGTCTGCGAGGTGGTCAGCTCTTCAATAATCTGCAGCAGTTTGGGATTCCGGTAGCGGGTGTAAAACACTTCTCCCTGGGCCCGCACGGGATTCCCAAGTTCCAGCCAGCGCGCCGCGGCGGGGTTGATGCCGGTGATCCGCTGATCGTTGTCCAGAGCAAGAATGCCCTCGGACATGTTGTTCAGGAGCACCTGCTGATGGTGATGCTGTTCAGTGAGTTGACGGGCCTGGCGTTCCCGGACCGCGATTTGCTGGTTGATGAAGTCGGCGACCGGTTTGAAGGGGCTGTTCAGGGGGAGCCGGATTTTGCGGTCTACTGAATCCAACTTCATTTCCTGCACTTCCAGCAGGAGTTCTTCCTGATCTTTCAGGCCCAGATTTTTCAGATGCTTCCGGTAGCGGTCTAACAGCCAGAGCAGGGGAAAGATCAGCAGAGCCCGGAAAAGATTCTGATGACTGAAAGGGTCGGAAAGATGCGAAAGCAGCCATGCTGTCAAAAGCGAGAGGGCGGCAAGGAGAAGGGTGCCGGCGGCGCGGAGCCGGAAAGATTTCAGTCTGGGTGCGGACCCCGGAGAGAGGCGGAGGGGGTCGTCCATGGATCAGTTTAATTCCCGTGCCCGGTACCCCACTCCCCGGACGGTCTCGATGTATTCTGCGGCTTCTCCGAGTTTTTTGCGCAGGCCGACCACTTGCACATCCACAGAACGTTCGGTTACCGCGTAATCCTCTCCTTTCACATTGTC
>JBMTJR010000038.1:0-12146 GCA_049438565.1 Kiritimatiellia bacterium | reverse complement strand
GCAGCGGCCCCCCGCCCGGAGGACCGAAATTGTAAATCTGCGGGGGTTCATGCATGTTGCGCCCCACCCCATGCCCCACAAAATCGCGCACCACCCCGTATCCGTGCGGCTGTACCGTGGATTCCACCGCGTGGGAGATGTCCGTGAGCCGGTTTCCCTCCACCGCCTGTTCGATCGCATTCATCAGCGACTGCTCAGACACCCGGATCAATTCCAGAATTTTGGGATCCGTGACCCCCACCGGAACCGTCATCGCATTGTCGCCAATGAATCCCTGATAAACCACGCCCACATCGATGCTCACAATATCCCCCAGCCGGATTTTGCGGTCTCCGGGTATTCCATGCACCACTTCCTCGTTCACCGAAATACAGGTGTAGCCCGGATATGGAGGCACGCCGCGGGGTCCCGGATAATGAATAAAGGCACTGCGGGCACCAGCCTGTTCAATCAGATCCCGGGCAAATAAATCCAATTCCCGGGTGCTGACTCCCGGGGCGATCTCCTTGGCCAGGCGCATGCGAATATTTGCGGCCACGCGCCCGGCGGCCCGCATCCCTTCCAGTTCCTGTTTGTTCTTTAAAATGATTTTCGCCACAGCATCCCTTGGGGTTACAAGTTGAATTTTTCCACAATCTGTTTTCTCAATGTCTCCGTCTCCTGCGCCGCGTCCAGCTCCAGTATCCGGTCCCGCTCCCCAAACCAGGCCCGGAGGGGATTCGTCATCTCGGTGTGACGCAGCAGACGCTGCTGCATCCGCACCGGATCATCATCCTCCCGCTGCATCAACAGACTGCCACAAACCGCACAACGTTTTCCCGCAGGCTCTCCGGCAACCCGCGGATAGGTGCAGCGGCAATCCGGACAAACCCGGCGGGATTCCATTCGCCGGACCGCGACCTCCAGTGCCAGATCCAGAAACACGCACCCCAGCAGCCGATGTCCGTGCCGGATCACCCATTCGGAAAAAGCATCCGCCTGCGGGACCGTCCGCGGAAATCCGTCCAGCGCCACCCGGCTCTCCAAAGGCATCGGGTCAAGAATTTCATAGAAGAGCGAGAGCGCCAGAGAATCCGGAATGTAATCCCCCCGGTCCATGTAGGGGGCGGAGAGCCGACCCGTTTCCGAGGCAGGATCCGCCATCTGTTTTCGGATTTCCTCTCCGGTCGAGAGAGGAATAAACCGGTTTTTGTCCTGAAGCTGACGGCTGAGGGTTCCCTTGCCAGAACCGGGCGGACCCAGAATCACAAGGAAATCCACCACAACCCCCGCTTACCGGCGTCCGCGAAGTTTTCCCTTGCGCAGGAAACCGTCATAATGACGGTTCAGCAGGTGCGATTCAATCTGCCGCATGGTGTCAAGCATGACCCCCACGATAATCAGCAGACTGGTGCCGCCGAAGAAACTGGTAATGATGAAATTGATGTTGAAGTGCTGTCCCAGCAGCGTGGGAATCACCGCAATAAAGGTCAGAGCCAGTGCCCCCGCCAGCGTGATGCGGGTCATCACATTATCCAGAAAATTCGCGGTCGGCGTGCCCGGACGGATTCCCGGAATGTAACCGCCGTTCCGTTTGAGATCATCGGCGATCTGCACCGGATTGAACTGTGTGGCCACCCAGAAGTAGGAGAAAAAGAGGATCATCAGTCCGTACATCCACATAAAGGGGGTGGATCCGAACTGAAACCAGCCTGCCGCCATGCGGACATTATCCCAGTTCATCCGGTTTCCGATGTAATTCAGCACCGGAGGAGGAAACATCAGAATGGCCTGCGCGAAAATGATCGGCATCACACCGGCGTAATTCACTTTCAGCGGCATGTAGGTGCTTTGTCCGCCGTAGGTTTTGCGTCCCACCACCCGGCGGGCATACTGCACCGGAATCCGGCGGGTGGCCTGGGTCAGGGCCACGGTTGCCCCCACCACGAGGAAAAAGAGCACAATTAACGTCACCAAGTGGAACAGACTGTGCGTCGGAACCACATTCCCACCCGGGAAAAACATCTGTTTGGCCGCTCCGATCGCCATGGGCAGACTGCCCAGAATATTGACCGTGATAATCAGACTCACGCCGTTGCCGATCCCCCGTTCCGTGATCTGTTCCCCCAGCCACATCATCAGCATGGTGGAGGCGGTCAGCGCCACGGTGGCCAGCAGCCGGAAGGCCCAGGGATCAATGATCACCACCGGCTGGGAAAGTCCGAAAGACTGCTGCGCATTCAGCGCGACCGATGCAATACTGAATCCCTGAATACCGCAAAGCAACAGGGTGAGATAGCGGGTGTACTGATTGATCTTGGCCCGGCCGGACTCGCCCTCACGGGCCAGACGCTCCAGATTGGGCACCACGGCCGTCATCAACTGAATGATAATCGAGGCCGAAATGTAGGGCATGATTCCCAGAGCACCAATCGCGAAACGCTCCAGAGCGCCTCCGCTGAAGAGGTTCGCCATATTGACCGCTCCGCCCGCTGTCTTGCTGATGCTGTCCATCAGTTCACGCAGCGCGGCAGCACTCACACCCGGGGCAGGCACCGCGGTCAGAATCCGGCAGAGAAAAATCAGCGCGAAAGTGAAAAAGATGCGCTGACGCAACTCAGAAATTTTCAAACTGTTTGCAAATGCGGATATCATGATGTTTGGAGGTCAGAGGTTAGAGAGCAGGAGTCAGGGGAGAGGCCGGAGGAAAGCGTTCCAGAGAGTCTGCGGAGCGCTGACCTCTGAGTTCCGACTTCCGACTTCTATTCCGCGACAGTGCAGGTTCCGCCGGCCGCCTCAATCTTGCTGCGGGCAGACTCTGAAAATTTATCCGCGACCACCGTGAGTTTTTTACTCAGTTCGCCATCGCCCAGGATTTTAATGCCGGAAAAATGTCCGCCGTTGGCCAGACCCGCAGCGTAGATCGCTTCGCGGGAAACCTCGGCTCCGTCTTCAAAACGCTCTTCGAGAAAGCTGAGATTGACCGGGGCAAAGGTTTTCTTGTTTGGATTTTTAAATCCGCGTTTGGGAACCGTCCGGAAGAAAGGCATCTGGCCCCCTTCGAACCCTTCCTTGTGTTTGTGACCGGAACGGGCCATCTGGCCTTTGTGTCCTTTGCCGGAGGTTTTACCCAGTCCGGATCCGTGGCCGCGGCCCAGCCGTTTTCTGCGGTGACGCGCACCTTTGACGTTTTGTAGAGTATGAAGATTCATAAGAAAAACTCCTTAAGGGAGGGAATGGAATTACTCGGCCCGGCGCAAAGCCATGATCTGTTCACGGCTGCGGAGTTGCTCCAGGGCATCGAAAGTGGCTTTGGTCACATTCACATTGTTACCGCAGCCCAGTGATTTGGCCAGCACATCCCGGACGCCGGAAAGTTCCAGTACGGCACGCACGGCACCGCCGGCGATCACCCCGGTACCGGGAGAGGCCGGTTTCAACAGAACTTTTCCGCCGCAGAAGTCGCCGGTGACCTGATGAGGAATGGTGTCCTCTTTCATCTGCACCAGATGCATCTGTTTGCGGGCACCTTCACTGGCTTTGCGGATCGCGTCCGCCACTTCATTTGCTTTGCCCACGGCGTAGCCGACGCGTCCTTTCCGGTCACCGGCCACGACCAGTGCGGAGAAGCTGAAGCGGCGTCCGCCTTTCACAACTTTGGAGGAACGGTTGATATCCACCACCCGTTCTTCGATGTCGGAAAAGCTGTCTTTGTCATTCTGATTGGGATTTGCCATAAGTTCTTTGCCTTAATACAAGGTTAAAATTTCAGTCCACCTTCGCGGGCGGCAGCGGCGAGTGCGGCCACCCGTCCCGCGTAACGGAATCCCCCGCGGTCGAAAACCACCGTTTCGATTCCGGCGGCTTTCGCGACTTCGGCCGCTTTGCTGCCCACCGCTTTGGCGGTCTCCACATCGTTGCTCCGGCCCTTGAATTCGGCCTGCTGTGTGGAGACTGCCGCCAGGGTGACCTGCGCTTCGTCGTCGATAAACTGTACGGAGAGGTTCTTGTTGCTGCGGAAGATGCTCATGCGGGGACATGACGCATTTCCGGAGATTTTGTTGCGTACGCGCAAGTGACGGCGTACCCGTTTTTCTGCTTTGGTTTTCCAGCTCATTATGCAACCGCCTTTCCTGCCTTACGGCGAATCGTTTCGTCTTTGTAGCGTACACCCTTGCCTTTGTAGGGCTCCGCCTTGTAGTAACTGCGGATTTGTGCCGCGGCCTGACCCACTTTCTGTTTGTCATAACCGGTGATCACAACTTCCGTTCCGTTTCCTTCCAGCGTGATTTCCACGCCCTCGGGAATTTGAAATTCAATTTCGTGCGAGTATCCCAGGCTCAGTACCAGGACACGCCCTTTGAGGACTCCTTTGAATCCCACCCCTTCAATCAGAAGGCTTTTGGTGTAACCATTGGATACCCCTTCAATCATGTTGGCCGCCAGCGCACGCAGGGTTCCGTGCAGGGCACGCAGACGTTTGCTGTTGTTTTTGCGCTCAACCACAATCAGGTTGCCCTCGACTTTCAATTCAATCCCCATCGGGACGCTCTGGGTGAGTTCCCCCTTGGTGCCTTTGACTTTGAGGACCTGGTCCTTACATTCCACGGTCACACCGGAGGGAATACTAACGGGTTCTTTTCCTATACGGGACATGATGTCTTTCCTTAAAAGAGATTCAGATTACCAAATGTGGCAGAGCACTTCGCCACCGATATGAGACTTGCGCGCCTCCATATCCGTGATGATGCCGCTGGAGGTGGTCAGGAGGGCGATGCCCAGTCCGTTGAGTACCCGCGGAAGACTTTCCGCGTTTACGTACTGACGCAGGCCGGGTTTACTGACGCGCTTGAGACCGGTGATCACGGACTCATTGTCCGGGCCGTATTTCAGGGTCAGTTTGATCATTTGCTTGGGGGCATCCCCTTCCACTTTCACATCCCGGATGTATCCTTCACGTTTCAGGATGTTGGCCATGGCCACCTTCACTTTGGACGCGGGGATCTCCACCGTGCTGTGGCCGGCGGCCGCAGCATTCCGGATGCGGGTTAAAAAATCAGCAATGGGGTCAGAAGTATTCATGCATTCAACCTTGTATGGATTCCGTGTTTCACGGAGAAAATTGTCATTTCTGGAAGGGCATTCCGAAAAGTTTAAGAAGTTCGAAGCCCTCTTCTTTGTTGCGGGCACTCGTGACGAAACAAACATCCATTCCCTGCACCCGCTTCACTGAATCGGGATTGATCTCGGGAAAGATCGTCTGCTCACTCAATCCCAGGGTGTAATTCCCCTGCTGATCAAACGCATTGGCGGACACACCCCGGAAGTCCCGGATGCGCGGCAGCGCCACATAAATCAGTCGGTGCATGAATTCATACATCCGCAGATCCCGCAAAGTGACTTTGCACCCGATGGCCATCCCCTCACGGAGACGGAACGCGGCAATGCTTTTGCGGGCGTAGGTGATCACGGGCTGCTGGCCGGTGATTCTGGCCAGGTCGCCCATCACGGCTTTGAGCTCATCCCGGTCGCCCGGTACGCCCACGCCCATGTTGACCACGATTTTTTCCATTTTCGGAAGTTCCATCACGTTGCGGTACTTCCCGGACTTCATCAGCTCGGGGGCAATGGAATCTTTATAGAGTGTTTTAAATGCGACCATTATTTGGCCTCCTGCTTGTTAGCGGCTTCCACCACTTTCAGATTGGAAACATGCACACCGGCTTCTTTCTCCAGCACGCCGCCCTCGGGATTCACCTCGCTGGGACGGATGGCTTTTTTCACCAGATTCACACCTTCGACCAGTGCACGTTGTTGTTTAAGATTCACCTGAAGGACTTTTCCTTCCTTGCCGCGGTCTTTGCCGGCGAGGACCAGAACTTTGTCACCTTTGTGAACATGAGATTTGGGTTGCGTCATTACAGCACCTCCGGAGCAAGGGAAACCACTTTCATCTGATTCCGGTCACGCAGCTCGCGGGCCACCGGGCCAAAAATCCGGGTGCCGCGCGGGTTGTCGTTGGCATCCAGAATCACCACCGCATTGGAATCAAACCGCATGACGGTTCCGTCCGCACGGCGGATCGGATGTTTGGTGCGGACAATCAGGGCCCGTACCACTTCACTTTTTTTCACGCTGCCGGTGGGAATGGCTTCTTTGACGGTTACCCGGATAATATCACCCACATGCGCATAGCGCTTGCGTTGACCGAGTACCCGGATGCATTTCACCAGGCGTGCGCCACTGTTGTCGGCGACTTGTAAATTACTTTCCTGACAGATCATGGATCAGTTCTCCGTTAGGCAATGGGTTCTACGGTGTTGTCCGCGGATTTGCGGATAATTTCCACCAGGCGCCAGCTTTTCAGCTTGCTGATGGGACGGGTTTCCTGGATGCGGACGAAGTCCCCTTCCAGAGCCTCCCCTTTTTCATCGTGGACATAATATTTCTTGGAGAGCTTGATGATCTTTCCATAGAGCTTGTGGGCCTTGCGGCGTTCCACAGACACAACGATGGTTTTATCCATTTTGCTGCTCAGCACGGTTCCCGTGCGGGTTTTACGAATGTGGTGTACAGATGCATCTTCAGACATTACGCGTCTCCTGTTGTGCGGCTGCGTTCATTGAGTACAGTCTGGATCCGGGCGATATCCCGGCGGACCTCACGGATCCGGGCTTTGTTTTCCAGTTGACCCAGTGTCTGCTGCATTTTGAGTTTAAAATAGGATTCTCCGGCCTCGTTGAAAGCGGAAGCCAGTTCCTCATCAGTCATTTCCCGGTATTCGAGTACTTTTGTCATCGTGATTCCTAAGCGTTATGAGTGGGGGGTACGGGTGACAAAGCGGCTGCGGACCGGCAGTTTGGCAGCGGCAAGACGGAACGCCTCCCGGGCCTGGGACTCCGGTACGCCGGCCAGTTCAAACAGCATTCGGCCGGGTTTGATTTTGGCCACCCAGCGGTCCACATTTCCTTTTCCTTTACCCATCCGCACTTCCAGCGGCTTTTTGGTGTAGGGATAATCAGGGAAAATCCGGATCCAGAGCTTGCCGCGGCGTTTGAGTTCGCGGTTCACCGCAACACGGCAGGCTTCAATCTGCACGTTGCTGATCATATGACGCTCCAGAGACTGCAGACCGTAATCTCCGAAGGACAGGGTATTGCCGGATGTGGCCAGACCCTTGCTTTTCCCGCGCTGTTGTTTGCGGTACTTTACGCGTTTAGGCATAAGTGGCATTTTGAAGTTCCTCCGCTTTTTGTTCTTTGGTGCAGACCCATACTTTAATTCCAATCCGTCCGGCCGTGGTGTGGGCCTCGGTGCGTCCGTAGTCGATTTTCGCCCGCAGCGTATGCAGCGGAACAGATCCCTGCATGTACTTTTCACGGCGGGAAAGCTCTGCGCCTCCCAGACGGCCGCTGCATTCGATACGAATCCCTTCCGCACCCAGCTCCATCGCCATCTGCACCGCACGCTTCATGGCGCGACGGAAAGAGATCCGTCGCTCCAGCTGCTGCGCGATGTTCTCGGCCACAAGCTGGGCATTGGTGTCAGGGTCTTTCACCTCTTTGATTTCGATGAAAATGTCTTTGTCGGTCAGATTGTTGAGCTCTTCGCGCAGACGCTCAATATCGGATCCCCGACGGCCGATCACCACGCCCGGACGTGCAGTGAAAATCGTCACCCGCGCACGGTTGGCGTAGCGCTCAATGCTGATTTCAGGAACCGCTGCGTCTTTCAGCCGGGATTTAATGATTTCACGGATCTTCATGTCCTCTCCAACCAGCTTTCCAAATTCTTTCTTGGAAGCGAACCAGCGGGAGCGCCAGTCTTTGTTGACGGCGGTGCGTAGAGATATTGGATTTACTTTTTGTCCCAAAACCGTTCTCCTGTGTGGGGGTGATAAATTGGTTAGGCTTTTTCGTCGCTCAGCACGACGCGAATGTGACTGGTGCGCTTGGCAATCGGCTTGAACATCCCGCGGGCACCATAGAATCCGCGGCGAAGGGTCGGCCCCTGCTCGGCCACGGCCCGTTTGACATACAGACTCTCCACATCCGCCCCTTCGTTGTGCTCGGCATTTGCCACCGCGGATTTGAGCGCCTTCTCAAACAGAGAGGCCGCTTTGCGGTCACTGAAGTGGGTCAGGTTCAATGCAGCGGAAATCGGCTTCCCCTGGATGGCACGGGCAATATCCCCGGCTTTGCGGGATGAGATCCTTTGAAATTTAAGAATAGATGTTGTTTCCATAATGAAGTCTCCGGGACAGAGTGTGCGGACAGGACGAATCTATCCGCACGGCAGAAAGCTTTCCGCATCATCCGCTGTTACGACCACCCGGTCCCGTTTCCGGCGCAAGGCAATCTGCGATCAATGATGCAGCGTCGATTCACGTTTTTGGACGTGAGGGGCGGAACATAGTAAACTTTTTCCCGAAAGCGAGACAGAAAAACAAAAAAAATTGCAGGTCGGGGTTTTCGCCCCAAACAACGCCTCTGCTTGTTCAGCCCCAAACCAATTTGACTTGGTGAACCACGTCAATCCTCTTCGTCCGCATCGTCACTGACCCGCAGCACCTCTTCAATCGTGGTGATTCCGGCCAGAACTTTTTTCCATCCATCCTCCCGCAACGGCGTCATCCCCTGTTTCACCGCAGTGTTTTTGATCCGGCTGGCCGGGTCGCGGGCAATAATATGCTGACGGATTTCATCGCTCACCGTGAGAATTTCATAAATCCCGGTCCGCCCCCGGTACCCCGTATTCCGGCAGGCCTCACAGCCTCCCGCTTTGTAAATGGTCCCCATTCCCTCCACCGGGAATTGAATTTCTTTCAGGTAATCCGCTGCATATTCGGCAGGTTTGCGGCAGTCCTGACACAGCGTCCGGACCAGCCGCTGGGCAATCAGCGCCTCGATGGAGGAGGCCACCAGAAAGGGCTCCACCCCCATGTCCAGCAGCCGGGTGAATCCACTGGCCGCATCATTGGTGTGCAGCGTACTGAACACCAAATGTCCGGTCAGCGCCGCCTGCACCGCAATCTCCGAGGTCTCCCGGTCCCGGATCTCACCAATCATAATCACATCCGGATCCTGACGCAGAATATGTCGCAGCCCCACCGCAAAGGTCAGCCCGATTTCCGGCTTCATCTGAATCTGATTGATGCCCGGAATCTCATATTCAATCGGATCCTCACAGGTCAGAATCCGCTTGTCCACGGAGTTGATCGTGTTGAGATACGTGTAGAGTGAGGTCGATTTCCCCGATCCGGTCGGACCCGTCACCATCAGAATCCCGTGCGGACGGCTGATCAGTTTCTCGAGCTTTTTCGAATCCTGAGCCGTCAACCCCAGTTTTTCCATTCCCAGCAGCGTGGACTGACGCATCAACAGACGTAAACTGACACTTTCCCCGTACACCGTCGGCATCGTCGAGACCCGGATATCAATCTCTTCTCCCCGGATCCGCAACCCGATCCGGCCGTCCTGCGGCAGCCGTTTTTCCGCGATATCCATGTTCGACATCACTTTCAGGCGGGAAATGATGGCGGCCTGGAACCTTTTCAACCTCGCCGGCAGCGGCACCTGCACCAGAACCCCGTCAATGCGGTACCGGATACGCAGATCCCGCTCCATCGGCTCCATGTGGATATCCGTGGCCCCCTCCTGATGCGCCTCCCAGATGATCTGGTTCACAAATTTCACCACTGACGCCTCTTCATCCAGATCATCCGGATCCGCATCCAGCAGCGCATCCAGCTCGTCCAGCATGTCCTCTTCCAGCATCTGTTCGATGGTCTCGCCCCCCACCCCGTAAAGTCGTTTGATCGCTTTATCGATCTCTGACAGCGGGGCCAGTCCCAGCCGGATCCGCTGTCCACACGCCAACTGCAGGGCTTCCACCAGTCCCGCACGGAAAGGATCCCGCACCGCCACCCGCAGGCTCCCGGCCTCCAGAGCCAGCGGCAGGACTTTGTAAAGATACACCACTTTGGCAGGGAAAAGGGTCAGCGTCTCCGTGGCCGGAGTCTCCTGGGCCAGCGTCAGATATGGCAGGCCCATCGCCTCCGCCAGTCTGGGCAGAAAGCTCTCTTCCGAAAGTCCTGAAACCTCCAGACAGCGATGCAACAGACTGCCCCCCTCCTGTTCCCTCGCTTGCAGAATGGAGGAAACATCCTCCGGCGTAAAACAACCGGTCTGCTCCAGGATTCGGGACGTGCGCGAGGGGGATTGAATCATAAATTGTAACCTCAGTTCCGCGGAGGAAGAACCCCTTCTCTGACCAGTTGATCATCCATTTGCGGAGTCAGGGGGATCGGCAGGGGCGGCTTTCCGGTCCGGATCGCATCCATTTGCTGCTGCTGAAGGTGCGCCTCCAGCTCCTCCCGGTTCCGGAATTGACGTACCCGCGGCGTGGATTCCCCGGACAGTTCCTGCGGTACCGGTTGCAGGGTTCCCGGCTGCACGGCCCGGGGGAAAGTTAACTGAGGACGGTTATTTCGCACAGATCTTGCCGGAACCGGACTTTTTTGCACGGAAGGCACTGCGGCCGGTCCCGCCTCGATCGTGAACCGGCTCTCTACGCCCCGGTAACGGATCATCGCGGTTCCCTGCTGAAAATCTGCGGATACCAGTTGGAAATCCGGATAGTCGTTCTCTCCCTCAATCAGTAGCACCGCAGACTGATCGCGGAGATTCTGCAGTCCCACCCGCACCTGATCTCCGTCCTGCGTGATCATGGTCATCCGGTAGTCCCGGGACCAGGAGGGCGGCGCCTGCACCGGAGGCACATTGTTTACCGGCGGAGGGGCGCTTTTCTCCGCCCCGAGCAACTGTTTATCCAGAATAATCTGATACCGGCCCAGATCCGGAGCACCCGCGGCGGAGGAACCGACGAGGGCTCCGAGCAGTCCGGGTAAAGAGACAAGTCTGAGGAAACGGAAAATCATGGGAAAACTATAGGGGGCAAGCTGCATCCGGTCAATGTCAATTCAGAGCCGAAGAATCAACTGCGGTCCACTTGTCAGAGCGGATGTGGCGTGCTACGGGAGCGGAAATGAAACTCAGTATTCTCATACCCGCCTACAACGAGGAACACCGGATCCGGGAACCTCTGGAGCAGTATGGGCATGCACTCCGGGACCGGAACGCGGAACTGCTGGTGATTGTCAACGGCAGCCACGACCGGACCGAGCAGGTCATCCGGGAGGATTTCCTCCCCCGCTTTCCCCAATTCCGTTTGCTGGTGATTCCGGAAAAGGTGGGCAAAGGCGGCGCCCTCCTGCGGGGCATCCGCGAAAGCCGCGGCGCAAAAATCGCCTTCACCGATGCCGACGGCTCCACCCCGCCCGGTGCTCTGCTGGATCTGGTGGATCAATGCCCCGTCCCGGGGGTCGTGCTGGGATCCCGCTGGCTGCCCGGATCGGTGATCGGTCGCCCCCAGCCGCTGTCCCGGCGCATTCTCTCCCGGATTTTCAACCGCTTTGTCCGCCTTTTTTTCGGACTGCAGGTCACCGACACCCAGTGCGGGGCCAAAGTGATGTCCCGGGAGGCCGTCCAGTCCATTCTCCCCCGCATCGGCACCACCCAATGGGCATTTGACGTGGAGCTTCTTTTCCAACTGCGCAAGGCCGGCATCCCCCTGCTCGAATCCCCCGTGGAATGGCGCGATGTCTCCGGCTCCAAAGTGAAAATTTTCCGCTCCTCCGTGGAAATGACCTTCGCGCTGATCCGTCTGCGCCTGATCTATTCACCCCTGAAACCGCTGATGGACCTCTGGGACCGCACTCTGGGGCGCCGGCTTTTCGCCCGCCGCATGGCCAAAATGCGCTCCATCTACGCCAAATCATGAAGGTCCGCGACCATCTGGAGAAACAGAGCCTGATCCTCATCGCAGCCGCCATGATCGGCCATGCCGGAAATTATGTGTACCATGTCATCACCGGCCGCGCGCTTTCCGCAAAGGAATACGGTCTGCTCATGGCCCTGTTCGGAATGATCAACCTCTTTCTGATTCCCATGAGTGCCCTCTCGCTGGTGCTGGCACGCAGGGTGGCGCTGCAAATCCGGGATCCGGAACGTCAGGGAATCCGCACCTTCTTCAAACGCTGGGCCGCCGGAATGGCGCTCGCCGGACTGGGATTTCTCCTCCTGGCCCGGGCCGCCGCCTCCCCCCTG
>JBMTJR010000037.1:0-12208 GCA_049438565.1 Kiritimatiellia bacterium | reverse complement strand
GGTCTGCCTCGGCGTAGGGAATGGGTTCGGGAGGGGTGAGTTCCGTGGTGTTGCGGATTACATAGGTGCTGCGTTCCGGACCGGTGTCGCCGCGGAAAAGCTGGGCCACCGGTTTGAAGAAAGCGGCTTTGATGCCGTTTCGGTCCAGTGCGCGGACCAGGCCCATACTCACGGAGGTCAGGCCCACCCGGGGGCCGGTGGGAATCAGATAAATACACTGGGTTTGTTTGGAATCGGAGGACATACGATGAGGATTACGATTACGGTGAAGGGAGGAGTTCACGGAAGGAGGGCGGCGGTGTCACGGGCGATCACAATTTCCTCATCGGTGGGGATCACCATTGCGCAGGGGGAACTGCCGGTGCTGATGATGCCCCGGTTTTTCTGTCCGTGCTGCCGATTCAATTCGGGGTCACAAGTTAAATTCAGAAACGAAAGCAGTTCCAGGGTCCGCTGGCGGACCGGAACCGAGTTTTCCCCGATCCCGCCGGTGAAAATCAGAGCGTCCAGACGTCCCAGCGCCACCACCAGACCGGCAATAGATTTCGCCAGGCGGTAGACAAACACCTGAATCGCGATGGCGGCGCGTTCATCCCCCGCCGCCTCTGCTTCCAGCAGTTCGCGCATATCATTGCTGCGTCCGGAAAGCCCCAGCAGTCCGCTTTGTTTGTTCAGCAGATTGGAGACCTCCGCCAGGGTCAGATTCAGCGTGTTGCCCAGAAACTCATGCAGAGAGGGATCGATATCCCCGGAGCGGGTTCCCATCACCAGTCCCTCCAGAGGCGTGAGCCCCATGGTGGTGTCCACCGATTCCCCCCCCAGCACCGCCGTGGCGCTGCAGCCGTTCCCGAGGTGGGCGCTGACCAATGCCAGTTCCTCCAGCGGACGCTCCAGACGAATCGCGGCCTCCTGACAGACATAGCGGTGACTGGTTCCGTGGAAACCATAGCGGCGGATACCCTGTTCCCGGTACAGTTCGTAGGGGAGCGCATAGAGATAAGCGCGGCGCGGCATGGTCTGATGAAACGCCGTGTCAAACACCATCACCTGCGGCAGATCGGGAAAAGCTTCCATACCTGCTTCAATTCCCAGCAGGTTCACCGGATTGTGCAGCGGGGCCAGATGAGAATTCTCCCGCAGGGCGGAAAGAGAGGATTCGGTCACCAGGCAGGAGCTGCTGAATTTTTCGCCGCCATGCACCACCCGGTGGCCCACCCCGCTGCAGGAGAGCTGCAGTCTCTGCAGCAGATCCACCACTCCCAGCAGCGCCTCGCGGTGACCGGCCTGCCCCAGCGCCCGGCGGCCCTGATCCAGGCCCTTCCATTTCAGGGAGGCATCCGGCGAATCCAGCTTCTCCGCCAGCCCGGAAAGCACATGTTCTCCACTGACCGGATTTGCGAGTGCAAACTTAATCGAGGAGCTGCCACAGTTAATAACGAGGATGTGATTCTGCATGATAATTATTGCCCAAAAGGTAGATATTGAAAATGCTTTTTTCCTATACTTGTCAAAGGCAACCGGCAGAAAAATATCGATGGATCGTGAAAAATGGCAAGCAGACCGTTTATCGGATCCATTCCGGGTCTTTTGTGCTCAAAAAGGAAGAGGGGTGAATGCGCTTTCCATTGACATCTTTCTAGCGGATTTCTAATGTCAGATGCTCTATGAGTCCCACATCCCCGCCTCCTCTGCACCGGGTATCCCTGCCGGAACTGATCGTCATTATGCCCGTCTACAATGAGGCGGAAGTGATCGAGTCGGTTGCGAAAGAATGGCTGGAGATGCTGGATGCGCTCAACATTCCCTACCGGCTGCATCTTGCGAACGACGGAAGCACGGATGCCACTCCTGAGGTGCTGGATCATCTTTCCCACCCCTCCCTTGAGATCAGTCACGCCCGCAACCGGGGCCATGGCCCCACCATCCTGCGCGCCTGCCGGGTGGCGGCGGGGCGGGCTCCGTGGATTTTTCAAACCGATTCAGACGGGGAAATTCCGGCGGCCTCCTTTCCCGAGTTCTGGGAAAACCGGCACCGCGCGGATCTGGTAATCGGCCGGCGGAGTGGACGGCAGTCCCCGCTGAGCCGAACCCTGATCACGGCAGGAGTGCGGGGGATGCTCTTTCTGCTCTACGGACGCGGCATCCGCGATGGAAACTGTCCCTACCGTCTGCTGCGCTCGGAAGCATTCCGGCTGCTGTTTTCCGAACTGCCGGAGGACACTTTTGCCCCCAACATCCTCATTTCCGGACACAGTCTGCGCAAAAAATTCCGCATTGTGGAATTGCCGGTGCCGCACCGGCCGCGGCAGACCGGCGTATGCTCGATCCGCAAGGGACGGCTGCTCCGGGCCGCGATCCGGAGTGGACGTCAAACGCTCGCCTTCCGTTTTCACCGCTTTCCCCGGAGCTGAACCGCGGGCAGAAAAATCTGCATTCTATGATTGCCAAGGTTTACGGGATTCCCTATGGAAGCCCTCCGATTTGTTCAGGCCGGAGTGGCGGAATTGGCAGACGCGCCGGATTCAAAATCCGGTTCCCGCAAGGGAGTGTGGGTTCGACTCCCACCTTCGGTACCAGTTCCGGGTATCGAAGATCTGGCAAAACGGATCACAAAGCGATTTTGTGGTGGGATTGCGGAGCGGTCAAACGCATCAGACTGTAAATCTGACGACTTATGTCTTCGAAGGTTCGAATCCTTCTCCCACCACCATCTTTTCCCACTCCCCGGAGTGGGTTTTTTTGTGGGGGAGTGCTGGAGCCTGACAGGCGGATGTGGCAGATAAATTTAAAACCTACTAATAAGTGATAAATTAGTAGATAATTGTCTTTCAAAACCTACTAATATGTACTTAATTAGTAGATGTTGATATGAAGATACCCCAAAACCCGCCGAATGTAGATGACGTGCTCAAGTCTATTTCTGACTTTGACCGCATGTTTGAACTAATTTTATATGCTGAAGAGGATTTGGATGACCGCAACTATCTTCACTGGGACAAACTTCGGCGGATGACCCCTCCCGAGGGGTTGTCACACGATGAATGGTGGTATCTACTGAAAAAAGGCCGTGAACGGAATAAGATCAACGTGCCTTTGCAAGACGGCAAGGGCGATGGATTCTGGTTTTCCGTTCCTGAATCGATTCTTCAGGCCTTACACGAGATTGATTTAGGCGGGGGAGGGCGGATTGAGTTGCCGGAACCGATTACGAATCCGGATACCCGGGACCGCTATGTGGTGAGTTCGTTGATTGAAGAGGCGATTACCTCCAGTCAGTTGGAGGGCGCGGCGACCACCCGGGAGGTGGCCAAAGAGATGATCCGTCAGGGACGGAAACCCCGCGACAAAAGCGAACAGATGATTCTGAACAACTACCGGACCATGAAACAGATTCGCGAGTTTCGGAATGAACCCCTTACGCCGGAACTGGTATTTGCCCTGCACCGTCTGGTGACAGAAAAAACCTTGGACAGTGAAGAGGCGGCAGGCCGATTCCGTAAACAGGGGGAGGAGGTTCATGTCGTCGGAGGAGAAGGGGACATTTATCATGTCCCGCCACCGGCGGATGAATTGGAAACACGTCTGAAGCAGATGTGCGCATTTGCCAATGGGGAGACGCCGACTTCCTTTGTTCATCCTGCCTTACGGGCCATCATTCTGCACTTTTGGTTGGCCTATGATCATCCTTTTGTGGATGGGAATGGGCGTACGGCCCGGGCCTTGTTTTATTGGTCGATGTTACGGAACGGGTATTGGTTATTTGAATTTGTCTCTATTTCCAGTGTGCTGAAAGAGTCTCCGGTGCAATATGAGCGTTCCTTTCTGTATACGGAAACAGATGGAAATGACCTGACCTATTTTATTCTGGATGAAATTCGGGTAATTCAAAAATCCATGGCCCGGTTGATTGCGTATCTGGAGCGCAAGACGAAGGAAACGCGAAAGGTAGAGTCGCACTTGAAAGCCTTCCGGGATGTAAATCACCGACAGTCAGCCCTTTTGCAGCACGCCTTGAAGCATCCGGGTCAACGTTACAGCATCGCCGGTCATCAACGGAGTCACCAGGTGGCGTATCAGACGGCCAGAACGGATCTGTTGGGTTTGGTAACGTTGAATCTGCTCCAGCAACATAAAGTCGGCAAAGCTTTTTATTTTTTCGGAACAAAAGATCTTGCAGACCGGCTTTTAAAACCGGAAATCTGAACAACTTATGGGGCCCAGCCCTCAATCCGAACGTAAAACCCAGGGCCGGGTGATTGAATTGTTTCGTCAGCAACTGCGGGCGCAAATATGGCCAGCAAATGGGATAGGGCGGGCTGCATGAAGATGAACTTGCTCTCGGGGTTGCGGGGCACTATAGCGTAAGGAATTTCCTATCTCCTCTTTTCCCGTGTTCTGGTTTCTCTACAATCTGCTGTTTCATTTGGTGTATCTTTTGATGCTGCCGCATTTTCTTTTGCGGATGCGGCGGCGCGGGGGATACCGGAAGGGATTTGGTCAGCGGCTTTTCCGATTGTCGGATGCGGAGCGGGTGAGGCTTTCCGCCTGCCTGAGCCGGCACTCGGAGACGGCCAGGGAAGGTCGGAAACTGTGGGTGCATGCGGTGAGTGTGGGGGAATTGTCGGTGGGGCTGGCGTTTATGAAAACCTGGCGGGAGACTTTTCCGGACACCTCTTTTCTGCTCACCGTGAACACCAGCACGGCGCATAAACTTGCAGAGGAGAAGCTGGATGTGCGGGATGTGCTGCTGTATCCGCCGCTGGATTCGCCGGGGGTGATCCGGAAAATGCTGCGGAGCGTGGATCTGCAGGGTCTGGTGCTGGTGGAAACCGAGATGTGGCCGAATTTGTTAAGACAGCTCAAGGCCAAAGGGGTACCGGTGATGCTGCTGAACGGCCGGGTGTCGGACCGCTCTTTCCGTCGGCTGCAGAAGGTGCCTTTTTACACCCGGCGTCTCTATCCGCTGGTTTCGCTGTATGCGGTGCAGAGTGAGGAGGATGCGGAACGGGTCAAAACCCTGGGCGCACCCGCAGAGCGGGTGCGGGTGATGCACAGTGCGAAGTATGACGTGGCGGTCCGCAACCCGGAGGAAGAGATGCGGAGAGTCCGGCGGCTGCGGGAGACGGGATTTCTGGAGGATGGATCGAGGGTATTGCTGGGAAGCTCGACCTGGCCGGGGGAGGAAAAGGTGCTGATGGATTTTTTCAAGGATCAGCGGGAACGCTTTCCGGATTTGCGGCTGATTCTGGTGCCGCGTCACTTTGAGCGCCGGGGGGAGGTGCTGGTCGAGGCGGAGGTCTGCGGACTGCGGGCGGTCTGCTGGTCGGCGGCGGTGGATGCGGATTTGGGAGAGGCGGATGTGCTGCTGGTGGACACCACGGGAGAGCTGATGCATTTCACCGGACTGGCGGACCTGGTGTTTGTGGGCAAGAGTCTTTTCCGCCGGGAGGGACAGAATCCGCTGGAGGCCGCTTATGCGGGCAAGTTTGTGGTCACCGGAACCGGCATGGACAATTTCCGCAGGATCATGCAGGATCTGCAGTCCGCATCTGCGGTGCGGGTGGCGCAGTCGCCGGAGGAGCTGGGCCGCATTCTGTCGGCGGCGCTGACGGACCGACAGGAGGCCCGTGCACAGGGAGAGCGGGCCGGTGCGCTGGTGCAGGCGCGCAAAGGGAGTTTGCAGCGGTCGGTGGAGGCTTTTTCGGCGCTGCTGGAGAAGCATTGATGTTAAAGGGAAAAGCTTGCCCGGAACGCGGTTTTCAGATATTTTCAGCGGATGACAAATTTAGCCAGTTACCTTGATGTTGCCATTCTGAAGCCCGAATTGAACGACCGGGAGGTGCTGGAGGCGGTGGAGCTCTGTCTGCCCTATCAGCCCTGCACCTTCTGCGTGCGCCCGGCGGATATCGAACTGGTGAAGCCTATTTGTCAGGAAAACCGGATTGGGCTTTGTGTGGTGCTGGGGTTTCCGCATGGCAGTCAGCTGACCGTGACCAAGGCGGATGAGGCCAAACGTTACATGGAGGCGGGGGTGGATGAGGTCGATATGGTCTGCAACATGGGCTGGGTCCGTTCCGGCAAGTGGCAGAAAGTCAAAGAGGATATTTCCGCTGTGAGCGCGTTCACCCGTCCGGCCGGGGTACCGTTAAAGGTGATTTTTGAAACCTGCGTGCTCAGTCTGACGGAAATTGAACAGTTGGTGAATGTCTCCGTGGACGCCAAGGCGGATTTTGTTAAAACCTCCACTGGATTTAACGGGGAAGGAGCACAGGATGAGCATGTCAAACTGATGATTCAGACAGCGGATCACCGGATTCAGGTGAAACCCTCCGGCGGAATCCGCACCAAAGAGCGGGCGCTGGCGCTGATTGAAATGGGGGCCACCCGTCTGGGCGTCGGATACAGCTCGGTCCCCGCGCTCTGCGGAGAGGATGACGAGGCGTCGGATTCGGGCTATTGAGGCGCCCCGGCCCTGGGGGGGGCTCTTAAGTTATTGAGATTTCCGTAATCGTAATCCTGATTATAATCATAATCGATAAACCAATTCTCCGAGGCTTTTCAGATATAGGGCTGCACCTTCAGCGCTCATTCTTCATCCTAAATACGAGACCATGCTGGACGCGGGCCATCCCTGGCCCGGTTTTTCCGCCGCAGGGATGCGGCACCTCCAGCTGATGTCTCTCATCTTTAAATTACGACCCCGTCGTTGGCAGGGTGGCAGATTCGGGCTACTGAGGCGGATTGGCCCGGGATTTTTAGCCTTTTCGGCTTGCTATTCTGCCAGGAAACCCCTATTTCTGCGCGCTCTTTGCCGAAACACGTGGTTTCGGCGGTCATGCAATCTGCGTGATTTTTTGTACTAAACTCAAACCCTGGTTCATGAATATGACCGATGCGATGAAAGACCTGGCAGCAGACGAAACGTCCGGACTGACCGGTGCACAGCTGGAAAAGCTGTATGAAAACTCCCTGAAGGAATTTAACGAAGGTTCCATTATTGAAGGGGAGATTGTGTATATCCGCCCCAACGACATCATGGTGGATGTGGGATATAAATCCGAGGGCGTGATTCCGAAAAGCGAATTTAAAAAATCCGAGGAATTCCAGATTGGCGACAAAATCGAGGTGCTCCTGGAGCGTCTTGAGGATGACAACGGGATGGTCGTGCTCAGCAAACAGCGGGCCGAACTCCAGAAGAACTGGGAGAAAATCCTCTCCGATTATAACGAAGGCGATTTGATCGAAGGTGTGGTCGAAGGCCGGGTCAAAGGCGGAATGCTGGTGGATGTGGGTGTCGAAGCCTTCCTGCCCGGTTCCCAGATTGACCTGAGTCCGGTGAAAAATCCTGATGACTTCATTGGCGAAGTGATCCAGGTCAAGATCATCAAAATCAATCTCGAACGCCGCAACATTGTGGTTTCCCGCCGCGAACTGCTCGAAGAGCAGCGCCGTGAACAGAAACAGCACCTGCTCACCGAAATTGAAATTGGCCAGGTCCGCACCGGTAAAGTCAAGAACATCACCGATTTCGGTGCGTTCATCGACCTCAACGGAATGGACGGTCTGCTCCATATCACGGATATGAGCTGGGGCCGCATCAATCATCCTTCCGAAATGGTCAACATCGGCGACGAGCTGGAAGTGACGATTCTGGATGTGGATTACGAGAAAGAGCGGGTCTCTCTCGGACTCAAACAGCAGTCCGACAACCCCTGGCAGGAAATCGAAGCCAAATTCCCGATGGGCCACCGCGTTCACGGAAAAGTGGTCAATCTTATGCCCTACGGAGCGTTCATCGAGCTGGAACCCGGCGTCGAAGGGCTGGTTCACGTTTCCGAACTCTCCTGGACCAAACGGATTGCCCGGGCTTCCGATGTGCTCAATCTCGGCGACGAGGTGGACGCGATCGTGCTTTCGGTCAACAAAGACGAAAAGAAAATTTCTCTGGGCGTGCGTCAGATCGAAGAGAACCCCTGGGAAATCTTCGCCAACAGTCATCCGATCGGAACCCATGTCAGCGGAACCGTGCGCAACTTCACCAACTACGGGGCATTCCTCGAGCTGGAAGAAGGGGTGGACGGCATGATTCACGTGTCCGACATGTCCTGGACCCGCAAAATCAATCATCCTTCCGAAATGCTGGAGAAAGGTCAGCAGGTCGAAGCGGTGGTGCTGGAGGTCGATCCCTCCAACCAGCGGATCAGCCTGGGCCTCAAGCAGGCGCAGCCGGATCCCTGGAGCAGCATTGCCTCCAAATATGCCATCGGCCAGCTGGTCGAGGGCAAAGTGGCCAAACTGGCCCAGTTCGGTGCCTTTGTGGAACTCGAAGCCGGGATCGAAGGTCTGGTGCACATTTCCCAAATCTCGGATCACCGGGTGGAAAAAGTCAAAGACGTACTCAATCTCGGTGACGAAGTGAAAGCCCGGATTGTGAAACTGGACGAAGTGGACCGCCGCATCGGACTGAGCATCAAGGCGGCTGAGCTGGACGACGATGAATTCAGTCTCGACGACAGCATGCTCGAAGGGCTTCGTCCCGGAGAGGATCTGGTCGATCTTGGATCCGCGTTTGATGACGCCTTTGGCGGCATCGAAGGTCTGGAGGAATGGCATCCCGGCGATAAATAATTCCGGCTGTCTTTCGACGAAGAGCGCCCCGCTTCACCGCGGGGCGTTTTTTTGTATGAATGTCAACCCTTGGATTCCAATTCCGAAGGGCGCGGTCAGGAAGGTGCGTTCACCACATACGGGGGGAGAGGGGTTTCGCCGGGGGTTAATCTGAATTCGCATTCAGATTTATTGGACACGATGGAGAAACCGTGAATTTGTTGGATGTCAATGTGCTCGTTTATGCACATCGGGAGGATACGGAAGAACATGCGGCACATTTGGAATGGTTGAAACGGGCGATGAATGCTGAAGAAGGAATTGCGGTATCTGAACTAATCCTTTCGGGCTTTTTACGGATTGTGACCCATCCTAAAATTTTTCAACCTCCCAGTCCGCTTTCTCATGCATTGTCTTTTGTGAAAGAGGTTCGGGATCATTCACAGGTTACGGTGCTTTCACCCGGACCCAGACATTGGGCGATCTTTCTCAGATTATGCAAAGAAGGAGAGGCCCGGGGGAATTTAATTCCGGATGCATATCATGCCGCGCTGGCGATTGAGTATGGGTGTACATGGATCACAACCGACCGGGATTTCGCCCGCTTTCCCGGTTTAAAGTGGAGACATCCTCTTCAAGGTTGCGAGTAATACGATTGCGGCATTGCTTCCCCCTCTGATTTATCCTTGCAGACCGGCACTTTGTGGTTTAGCAGGAAATGACAATTTGTAACTCGACAGGAATTTTATGAATATACACGAATATCAAGCAAAGGGGCTGTTCAAAGCAGCCGGAATCCCGGTGCCGGAAGGGAAGCTTGCGCTGACCGTTGAAGAGGCAGTGGAAGCATATGAAACGCTGGGGGCCTCCGTGGTGGCGGTCAAAGCGCAGGTGCATGTGGGAGGCCGCGGCAAAGCGGGCGGCGTGAAGCTGGCGAAAAATGCGGAAGAGGTGAAACAGGCGGCTGAAGCGATTCTCGGTCTGGACATCAAAGGTCACACGGTGCACCGCCTCTGGATTGAGAAAGGCAGTGATATCAAAAAAGAAGCCTATCTTTCGGTCATTCTGGACCGCGCAGAGAAAAAGATCGGGTTTATCGCCTCGGCAGAGGGGGGGATGGACATTGAGGAAGTCGCGGACAAAACGCCGGAAAAAATTCTCATGTTCGGTTCCAAAGACTACAGTTTCCCGGAGGCGGACGCGGAAAAAGCCGCAAAAGAGCTGTTCGGTGGCGAAGGAGTGGAAGGGGCCCTGGACATCATGCGAAAGCTGTTTTCCCTGTTCATCGAAAAAGATCTGCAGCTGGCGGAAATCAATCCGCTGGTGCTCACCGGTTCCGGGGAGGTGATCGCGCTGGACGGAAAAATGACCATTGATGACAACGCCCTGATGCGTCAGCCTGCGCTGACCGAACTGCGTGATTTCAAAGAGGACAATCCTGCGGAGCTGGATGCCAAATCCAAAGGTCTGGCATTTATTCAGTTGGACGGAGACATCGGCTGTATGGTGAACGGGGCCGGACTGGCTATGGCCACCCTGGACATGATCAATCTTTACGGCGGGGACCCGGCGAACTTTCTGGATGTGGGCGGGAGCTCCAATCCGGAGAAAGTGGTTCACGCGTTCCAGTTTATTCTGGGGGGCGGGAACGTGAAAGCGGTGCTGATCAATATCTTCGGAGGCATCACACGCTGTGATGACATTGCCCGTGGAATTCTGAAAGCATTTGACACCATGGACATTTCGGTGCCGGTGGTGGTCCGCCTCGCGGGAACCAATTCGAAAGAGGGAAATGAATTGCTGCAGGGATCGAAACTGATTCCGGCTGCCACCTTCGCGGAGGCGGTTCAAAAAACCATTGCTTTGGGGAAAGGAGAAAACGCATGAGTATTTTAATTGATGAAAACACCCGGGTGATTGTACAGGGCATCACCGGCCGCGACGGATCTTTCCACGCCGGACAAATGATGGAGTACGGAACCAAAATTGTGGGAGGAGTCACTCCCGGAAAAGGCGGTCAGGAGACGCTGGGCGTTCCGGTATTCAATTCGGTAGCCGAGGCCAAAGCCGAAGTGGGTGCGGATGCGACCGTGATTTACGTTCCGGCCAAATTTGCCAAGGGTGCAGTCCAGGAAGCCATCGATGCGGAGATTCCTTTGATTATCTGCATCACGGAAGGCGTGCCGGTAAATGATATGGTAAGTCTTTATCATCAGGTGAAAGAGAAAGGTCTCACCCTGATTGGACCCAACTGTCCCGGGCTGATCAGTCCCGGCAAAAGCAAAATCGGGATTATGCCCGGAGTGATCTGCAGTCCCGGAAAAGTGGGGGTGATCAGCCGTTCCGGTACGCTGACCTATGAGATTGTGTACGCGCTGACCAATCTGGGCATCGGACAGTCCACCTGTGTGGGCATTGGCGGAGACCCCATTGTGGGATCCAACTTCCGCGATATTCTGGCGCATTTTGAGGCGGATCCGGAAACCGAGGCCGTGGTGCTGATCGGGGAAATCGGAGGGGATGAGGAAGAGAAGACCGCTGCATATATCAAAGAAAACATCAAGACACCGGTGTTCGCCTACATTGTGGGTGCCAGTGCGCCGGAGGGCCGCACCATGGGGCATGCCGGAGCGATTGTTTCCGGCAACGTGGGAACGGCGGCCACCAAACAGGCGGCCTTCCGGGAGGCCGGGGTGCCGGTGGCTAAAACCCTGGATGAAATGGCTTCCATGGTGGCGGAGAAATTCGGGAATCGCTGAAAAAAGACTCGCCAAAAGCCCCTGCGGGGGCTTACTTTATGTCCCAAGGAGTAAAAAATCATGAGTGACCCGGATTTTGAATTGGATGAAGAACCCACCCCGTCCGCAGCCAAAGCAAGTGACGGCGTTCCGGCCTGGATGCTGGCGCTGGTGATTGTCCCCACGGTGTGCTTTCTGCTGGTGCTTGCGCTGCAGTTTATGGAGTACCGTTACCTGCGGGGAGGATCGGAAAGCGGGAGCGATCCCTACGCGGCCCAGGCGGTGTTGCCCTCCTGATTTTTTTGAAAATTGGGGTTGCCAGCCTGCGAAACTTCAGGCATAAGCTCCACCCCGACATTTTGCGGGGTCTTAGCTCAATTGGTTAGAGCGTCGGCCTGTCACGCCGAAGGTTGCGGGTTCAAGTCCCGTAGATCCCGCCATTTATTTAATGGCAAAAACCCCAGTAAAACATCGTTTTTACTGGGGTTTTTCTTTGGTCCTGTGTGGATGGGCTATGATATGAGTTTACTCCATAAAGTGCAGGTATGTCGTTCGCCAAGTAGCTCCTTTTCCGAATTTGATTGTGACGTGGGAAGTCGCCCCGGTCACTTCAGGCTTAAATCCACTGAGTAGATCCCAAACCTTTATAGTATTTTGCGGGCAACCGCGATGCTTCTGAGAAGAAGGGCGGCGTCCCTCAATCGGTATAGGCTGATCTATCCCATCCTGCAGGCGGGTGAGGGGAAAGCGTTGTCACTCCTGAAAACTTTAAGTTTAAAGGGGAAATTGATGGTCGGAGAGACAGGATTCGAACCTGCGACGTCCTGCTCCCTAAGCAGACACTCTACCAGACTGAGTTACTC
>JBMTJR010000036.1:0-12328 GCA_049438565.1 Kiritimatiellia bacterium | reverse complement strand
TCCTCCTCATCATCATAGTAATCCTCATAATCGTCATAAAGATCATCGTCGTCATCGATATAATCGTAAAAGTTCATGGGTCATTCTCCGGGATGTCGTTCTTCGCGTAGATGCTGTTGACTGCACATGCCATCGTTTAAAAATTTGTCCACAGAAAAAAATGCTCTTTTTTGAGTCGTGTTTCCCGCTTGTGATTTCCGGGGAAAAACCTATTCTGATCCACGATTATGAGCTATTCCATCCCTCACCGCAGCCGCCGTCTCCGCTCCTCCCCCGCCAACCGGGGTTTGCAGCGGGAGACCCGGATCCATCCGGAACAATTGATCTATCCCATGTTTCTCTGTGAGGGTCAGGGTCAGAAGCAGCCGATTGAAACCCTGCCGGGTCAGTTCCGCTGGTCTCCGGACCGGCTTCCCGAAGCCTGTGCCGAAAATCTCCGCAAAGGGGTGCGGACCGTGAATCTCTTCGGCAGCGTCGCGCACAAGACTCCCACCGGAGAGGCCGCCCTCGATCCAGACGGCCCCGTCCCCAGCGCGATCCGGATTCTGAAACGGGAATTGCCCGAGGTGAACATTCAGACCGATCTGGCCCTGGATCCCTACACCACCCACGGACATGACGGCGTGGTCCTGCATGGCAGAGTGGACAATGATGCCACGGTGGAGATTCTGCAGCGGATGGCGCTCGTGCACGCCGAAGCCGGGGTGGACTGGGTGGCGCCCTCCGACATGATGGACGGACGGGTGGGTGCGATCCGCCATTTTCTGGACATGCACGGACGCACGCAGGTAAATATTCTTTCATATACCGCAAAGTACGCCTCCTGCTTCTACGGCCCCTTCCGCGGCGCGCTGGATACGGCGCCTCTAACCGGTCTGCTGGACAAAAAAACCTATCAGATGGACCCCGCCAACCTGCGTGAAGCCTTTCGGGAAGCCCGGCAGGATACAGCCGAGGGCGCGGATGCCCTCATGGTCAAACCCGCCAGCCATTATCTGGATGTGATTTATGCGCTGAAACAGACCTTTGATCTGCCTGTGGCCGCCTATCAGGTTTCCGGGGAATATGCGATGATCCATGCCGCCGCCGAAAGAGGACTGCTCAACCTCGATGCGGCCATGCGGGAAAGTCTGATTTGCATCCGGCGTGCCGGTGCAGACATGATCCTCACCTATTTTGCCCCTGAAATGGCCGAATCTCTTACCCATGGGAATTTCTATGATTAAAAATGACACCTGGATCGCCCAAGCTGCCCGCGAGGGAATGATCACCCCTTTTGAACCCACACTGGTCTCACAGGTCGAAGACCGCAAGGTCCTTTCGTTCGGACTGAGCAGTTACGGATATGACATCCGGCTTTCCCCGAATGATTTCCGGATTTTCCGTCATATCCCCGGCACCGTCATCGACCCCAAAGCGTTCAACCCGGCCAATCTTGAATCCGTACCGCTGCATGAAGATGCCCACGGAAAATATTTCATTCTGCCTGCACATTCCTACGGGCTGGGCGTGGCACTGGAGGCGCTGAAAATTCCGGACTCCATCAGTGTGCTCTGTATCGGCAAAAGCACCTACGCGCGGGTGGGCTGTATCGCAAACCTCACTCCCGCAGAAGCGGGCTGGGAAGGGCATCTGACCCTGGAATTCAGCAACGCCTCTCATGCCGACTGCCGGATCTACGCCGAGGAGGGCATCGTACAGCTGCTCTTTTTCGAGGGCGATCCCTGCGAAACCTCCTACGCCCGCCGGAAAGGGAAATATCAGCATCAGACCCATGAGGTGACGTTGCCGAGGGTATGATATAAACCGAACGTTGAACGCCGAACGTTGAACGTCGAAAGGATTGATGTGGAAAAATATGATCTTGAAAAACGACTGTTGAAGTTCTCAGCAGATGTGATTCTACTTTCAGAAAAATTGCCCAAGACAAGAGCGGGAAATCATATTGCAGGCCAGATACTAAGATCCGGGACCTCAGCTTATCCCAATCATGGAGAAGCACAGGCAGCTGAATCCAGAAAAGATTTCATCCACAAGATGAGAGTATGCCTGAAGGAACTGCGTGAAACCCTTCGCTGGCTGAACCTAATCGCAGAGACAAAGATAATTTCTGACCAGGAAGTCCTAGCACGCATCCGACAAGAGAACGATGAATTGATCCGCATCTTCATGGCCAGCATCAAGACAGCCAGCTCAAAACAGTAATCTCTTTCGATGTTCAAAATTCAACGTTCGAATTATTCCTCTTCCCCTTTCAATGTTCAACGTTGGACCTTCAACGTTCGGTTTATTCATCTTCCCCTTTCAATGTTCGAAGTTCAACGTTCGACGTTCAACGTTCGGTTTCCATGAACCCTGACCTTTCCTCCCTCCCCGATCTTCTCCAGCGCACCGCCGATTTGCTCCGCCTTTCCGGAGCGAATGACTTCAAGGCCGGCGCCTGGGAAAAAGCTGCCGCCATCGTGGAGCAGGAGGGCGAAGCATTGCGCTTCCGGAACTCGGAAGCATCCTTGCAGGAACTTCCGGGCATCGGAAAATCATTGGCGGCGGAAATCCATCATTTTATGGAGAAAGGTTCCCTGCCCCAATTGGAGGAACTGGAGAAAAATCTGCCCGAAGGCCTCATCGACTGGCTGAACATTTCCGGGCTGGGTCCCAAGCGGGCCGCAAAAATCCATAAAGAATTGAACATTAGCCGCCTGGAGGACTTAAAAACCGCACTCGAGGACGGACGGGTCGCCGGACTCTCCGGTTTCGGGGCAAAATCCGCCAAAAAAATTCTCAATGCCCTGACCTGGATGGAGGGGAGCGGAGAACGCTGTCTTCTGGAGGAAGCCATGAATTTGGCCGAGGCAGTGCGGAACCTGCTCCGGAACAGTCCGGGTCTGCTGAAACTTGAAAGCGCGGGGAGTCTCCGCCGGAGCCGGGAAAGCATCGGAGATCTGGATTTTCTGGCTTGTGTGGAGGGAGATGCCTCTGAACTGCACCGGATCTTTTGTGAATGGGAGGAGGTGGTGGAAGTGCTGGCCCAGGGAGAGACCAAATCCTCGGTGCGGGTCCGCCAAGGCAGACAACTGGATCTGCGCAGCGTCGCCCCCTCCGCATTTCCCGCCGCACTGATTTATTTCACCGGCAGCAAAGAACACAATGTCTTCCTCCGGGGCCGCGCCCGGGAGAAAGGATGGACGCTCAATGAGTACGGACTTTATCCCCTGGTGGAGGGAGAGGCCGACCGGGAACATCCCATCCCTCTGCCGGATGAACCTTCGCTTTATGCAAAGCTCGATCTCCCCTTTACGCCCCCGGAATTACGGGAACAGGTTTATCAGCCCTGGATCGAGGCGCAGAATCTCCCCACCCTGGTGGAAGCGGAGGATCTCAGAGGCATTCTGCATGCCCACAGTACCTGGAGTGACGGAAAAAACAGCCTCGAAGAGATGGCGCAGGCCTGCATCGATCTCGGATACAGCTATTTAGGCATCAGTGACCATTCCCAAAGCGCTTTTTATGCCGGGGGGCTCAAACCCAAAGCCGTGGAAGCCCAATGGAAAGAAATTGAGATGCTGAACGCCAGGTTTGCAGATGAAGGAAAAGACTTTAAAATCTTCAAAGGCATCGAAAGTGATATCCGCGCGGATGGGTCTCTGGATTACGACGACGATCTACTGACCGGCTTTAATTTTGTCATCGCCAGCATTCACGGTCAGATGGACATGGAAGCCGCCGCCATGCAGGAGCGGGTGGAGAAAGCCATTCAACACCCCTCTTGCACGATTTTAGGCCATCCTACGGCCAGACTGCTCCTGCAGCGCCCGGGCATCAAACTCGACATGGAAGCAGTGATCCGCCTGGCAGCAAAAAAAGGCGTGGCCATCGAAATCAATGCCGCGCCGCCCCGGCTGGAGCTGGACTGGCGCTGGGGCAAACTTGCCAGAGAGGTGGGCCTGTGCACCGCCATCTGCCCGGATGCGCATTCAATTGATCAGCTGATGCGCATGACCCGCTACGGAATTCCCATAGCCCGGAAAGCGGGATTTGACGCCGTTAGAATCCTGAACTGTCGAAAAGAACCGAAGCTGCAGAAGGACAGAGTCTGTTCTTGAGATAAAAAAAGCACCTCATGCGAGGTGCTTTTCAAACAAAAGACAAAATCAATCAAGGAGCTGTGGCAGTGGTGGTTACAGTGATATTTCCCTGGGCCGGGGGGCCAAAACCATTTACGCTGGACGTCACTCCGCCGACTTCGGACCAAGTTCCCTGTAATTGTAATTGAGAGCTCGGGCCTGTTAAGTCGTAAGTGTAGGAGGTTGTGGTAGTACCAACCTGAGTTGTGGTGTTGTTCACAGTTGTCCCAGTACCAGTAGCGGGCGGGGTGGGAGCTGTAACAGTGTTCGTGTTGGTGCTGTTATTTACACCAGAGGTTGAGGTTCCGGTACTCGAATCAATATCAGAAACTGCAAGAATGGTGAGTACTCCAGTAAAGTTGATGTCTCTTCCTGCCACACCGTCTCTTCCGGAGAAAGAAATCTGGTAGCTTGCCACGGTCGCACCAGCATTCAAAACTGATCCGTTAACCACATCGGAAACAAGAGGAGCTCCAATAGAACCCTGGTATTTGGACCCCTGATTGTCAATCACATCCACACGATTACCAGACTGTTGAATTGTCATGGAAAGGATGTTACCATTGGAGGTTTGTGATACCAATCTTCCACCGTTTATTCCTCTGTAGAATCCGGAAATATTAACGTTGTTACTTCCCCCACTGGTATTGAAGCTCTCCTGAGAGCCGCTTGACCAGTCACAGGCCGTCATGAATAATATTCCTACGATACTGGCTACGGCTACAATCGAACGGGATAGACACTTCATTCAAATCTCCTAGGGTGATTAATCTGAGACAGGCTTTATTTCAAAATCAACTGGGGTTGGTCAAACAAAATCGAAAGATTTTCCCTCTGAAAATGATAGGGGTCAAACATCCGGATTTCCCTCCCCGATTATCCAGGGACACTCCGGAACCGCGGCCACGAACCAGCGTCCGTACCACTTGCTCTTTATCCGGGGATCCAGAACCACGATCCGTCCCTGATCCTCCTGACTGCGGATGAGGCGTCCCACTCCCTGTTTAAAGCGCAAAACCGCATCCGGCAGGGAATAGTCCTTAAAAGCATTGCCTCCGGTGGCCTGAATATCCTCGATCCGGGCCTCCACCAGCGGATGGTCGGGAACCGCAAACGGCAACCGGGTAATCATCACCGAGCGCAGGGCCTCCCCGGGCACATCCACCCCGGTCCAGAAACTGCTCAGGCCAAACAGCACACTGCGGCCGTCCTGTTTGAATGCCTGCAGGAGATCCGAGCGTGTACTCCCCCGCCCCTGCACCCACACAGGATAGCCCCCGCGAATCAGATCCCGTTCCACCCGTTTGAGCACCTCGGTCATCATCGCCACCGAAGTGAACAGCACAAAAGTGCCGCCCCGGGTCTGATGTACATGAATGAGAATATTTTCCGCCAGCGCGTCCGCGAATCCGGGCTGATTCGGCTCCGGGATCCCCTCCGGCACGTAAACCCGCATTTGACGTTCATAATCAAACGGACTCCCCACCTGCAGTTCCCTGGCCACCAAAGCGCCCACTCTTTTCCGGAAATAACTCATCCCCTCCCCGACCGACAGCGTGGCCGAAGTCATAATCACACTGTGCAGCCGGTCGAACAGCACCTCCTTCAGAAGCGGACCGACATTTACAGGCGATCCGCAAAGCACCACCCGCTTTTTCCCGCCCCGGCTGTCCTCTTCGACCCAGTACACATAATCCGCCTGGCGGATTTCCAGAAAACTGCTCAACGCGGTCGCCAGTTCCCCCGCCCGCCTCCGGGCCAGCGCCACCTCCGCCCGGAGTTCAGAATTCTCCGTCTCCAGTTCAAGTTCTTTCAGTTTGATACTCAGATCCAGCAGCATCGAAGGCAATGGGGTGGAGAGCTCCAGCGGCGCTTTGACCCGCACACAGCTTTTCCCGCCGCCGTGTTCGAAACACCACTGCTGAACCTTTTCAAACAGACGGTCCACGTGGCGCTGTACCTGCGAAACCTCATGCGCGAGCGTTCCTTTTTTCAGAACATGCAGCAGACCTTTTTGGGAATCCGACTGATACAGACTGCGGATCCAGCGCACAAAACTCCAGGAGCTGAGCCGGATTCCCAGCGCCTGTCCCGCCGCCTCCTCCATTTGATGGGCTTCATCCATCACCGCCACATCAAATTCCGGCAGCAGACCGCTGCCTCCCTGCCCCCGCATGGCCAGATCCGCAAAAAACAGGGCATGATTCACAATCAGCAGATCCGCGTCCTGCATGCGGGCCCGGGCCCGGGTGAGGAAACAATTCTGATGGTCCCGCTGGGAGGGATACACACAGGTCCCCTCCTCCGCGCAGACCTGGGACCAAATCTCCATCGGCGGCTCCTCCGGCATCGACTGACGCGATCCGTCCTCGGTCACTTGTGCCCACTCCGCGATGCGTTCCAGCCATTGACGCTGTTCCGGCAGGAACAGATCGCCTCCCATTCGACGGGCAAGCTCCAGTCGGCGGAGGCAAAGATAATTGCTCCGGCCTTTTACCAGCACCGCATTGATTTCTCTCCCCAGCGCTGTGGAAATTCTGGGAACGTCCGCATTCAGCAACTGTTCCTGAAGACTGATGGTGTAGGTGCTCACCACCACTTTCTGCCCGGTGGCCAGCGCTGCGAGCAGCGTCGGCGCCAGATAGGCATAGGATTTCCCGACCCCGGTACCCGCCTCCGCCACCAAATGGCCCCCTTCATGAATGGTCCGGGCAATGGCTGCGGCCAGATCCAGTTGCGGCGCCCGGGATTCATAGCGTTGACCCCCTGCGGCAAAGATCCGGGCCATTTGACCCTCCGGGCCCAGAAAATGCAGAACCTGCTGACTTACATCAGGGTAAAAGGGTCCGGGATCGGCATCGTCCAGATCCTCATCAGGCATAAAAGGGGAAATCATCGGGCAGGCAAAGTAAGGGGACCTGTCTACCCGCGGTGGGAGGAGAAATCGATATCGGAATCCAAAAAGATTCCGGAAGAGAAGGTATCAGGGACGGTAAAGGACCGGCTTCAGGGTTGCGCTGTCGGAGCGGTTGGTGAGATCGAGCCCCAGTTCCATAAGAGAGGACTCCAGCTGCCGGGAAAACTCAGGGGTCATCAGATTCGGGGTTTCCTGGTCGTCAAAGGTAATGTACACCGGGGAGAAAGGCTCATAATGGGTGAGTTTGACCGGCGAGGGAGTTGGAATCGGGGCGTCCAATACCGTGGCCGCCATTTGAGGATCCTCGGCCGCCAGAGGGTCATCCAGCATTTCCCGGTGAGTAAGAAAACTCATTCCCAGCATGACCAGCACCACCGCCACCATGCGTGCCCAGTCCGGAAAAATTTCCAGCCGGGGTTCCTGACGGAGGTGTTCACCATTGAGAATCTTCGTCCGCACCCGGTGGAGCATGCGCCCCTCCATGGCCGGATCCTGCAGCTCGTAGTTCTTCAGCCGCATCAGCGAGGCAACCCGGGCCTGCGCCTCAAACTCCTTCAAAAGATCCGGATCCGATTCAATCCGGCTGCGGAGTTCGATGGGCAACTCATCCAAAGGAGTCCCGGCCTTGGAAAATAAAAGTTGTTTTTTATTCATGGGGAGTAGGGAAGATCTGTGAGTTGAGCCTGAAGTTGCTGACGTGCATAGAAAAGTCTGGACCGGACGGTTCCGGAAGAGACCCCCAGAATTTTCCCGATCTCGCGATGGGGAAGACCCTGAATATCATGCAGGACCACAACCATTCTATGCTTCTCAGACAGGGTCTGCAGAGCGGCGTTCAATTTTTTTTGCAAATCTTTCAGGTCCAGGTTGCGGTCGGGCGTTTCCTGACTGGCCAGCTGCACCAGCGCCGGGTCCCGTTCCAGTCCCAGATCGAGATGATCCAGACTCAGCCCCTGTTTCCGCTTGCGCTTTCTCACATAGTTGATGGCGGTGTTCACGGCGATCCGGTAAACCCAGGTGTAAAAAGAGGAATTCCCCTTAAACTTGGGAAGCGCTTTATAGGCTTTGAGAAATACATCCTGAAGCAGATCCTCCGCATCCTCCCGATTACTGGTCATATTGTACAGCAGTGCGTAGATACGGGACTGGTACTTGCTCATTAAATAGTCAAAAGCAGACAAATCCCCCTGCCGGGCCTCCTGGACCCAGTGGGAATCGGGAATTTCCTCCTGAACTTCCGGATTCGGATCTTTCAAGCGGCCTCCTGAAGGTTTCTTCTGCGGTGTGTAAGCTCCAGCCAGAGATTATAGCCGGCCACGACCGGCGGAAAAAGATTGTTGATGATTCCCACCGAATCATTTTTTCCAAAAATAAAGTAGGTCAGCAGCATAAAACTTCCGATCAGACTCATCACCCAGTAGGCCAGAGGAATCACGGAACGGCGGGCTTTCCGGGAAAAATGCATCTGCACAAACCAGCGGCCGGTAAACATCAGCGCTCCGCAAAGTCCCCAAACCTTCCAGCCGGTTAGGAGAAATGTCAGGTCTGTGAAAGGGAGTGGAATTTCCATAGGGTAAGATAAACTCGTTCAAAGAGCCTCGGGGGAACCGCCTTATAATGATTATTTTCCGGAGGGCAAACACGGAATTGAATGAGTAATTTTAGTTTTTTCTTGCATTATCGGTTCCTATGATCATCTGTTTAGCACCTTTTAGAGGACTATAAAGGACAAATACACACTTTAGGAACCAAAATGAAGCAGTCAGATCAGGAAATTATGACCCTCGCCGAGCTGGCGAATTATTTAAAAGTGGCCGAGAAAACGGTGGTCCGCATGGCCCGGGAGGGAAAAATTCCGGGAACCAAAGTGGCCAGTCAGTGGCGTTTCATGCGGAGCATGGTGGATCAGTGGTTGGGAAACCGGATGCAGGCGGTGAATCCCACCAATCTGTTTGAGCTTCTGAAAATGGCCCCCGAAGTGGTTCCGGTGTCACGGCTGGTGTCTCCGGAACTGATGATTTTTGATATTCAGTCCGGTTCCGTCTCCGAAGTGCTGGAGCAGCTCACCGCCCCGCTGGAAAGCCACAATCTGGTGGAGAACAGCAAACTTTATCTGCAGAAACTCATTGAGCGGGAAAATCTTCATTCCACCGCCATTGCTCCTCATGTGGCCATTCCCCACGCCCGCAGTCCGGCCAGCACCGGACTCAAAAGCAGTGCGCTGGTGGTGGGAATCTGTCCGGAGGGCACCGATTTCGGAGCCAGCGACAAAAAGAAAACCCATGTCTTTCTGCTGATCTGCTCGGAGGATGATATGGTGCATCTCCGTCTGCTGGCGAAAATTTCCAAACTGCTCTCCAAGCCCAAAGTGATTGACCGCCTGATCAAATGCCGCAGCAGTGAACAGGTGATCGCGCTGCTGGCGGAAACGGAATGGAAACTCGCACTGAAACAGGAAGAGGAGTAAAACATGGTAGAATCCGGTCCCCACCTTCTCGACGCCGCCCTTTCTCCCCAACGGATTTTTCTCACCCGGGAGCCCACAAAGGACAAATTGTTGAATTTCCTGATCCAGGAGATGGGACAATGCGGAGAGGTGGACGACGTACAGGCGCTGCACGCCGCCATCTTCACCCGGGAGGGTCTGATGAGTACCGGAATCGGACTCGGGATCGGGGTTCCTCATGCGCGGATTTCCTCCGTGCGCAGAATGGTGCTGGCCGTCGCGGTGAATGACCATCCGCTGGAGGATTACGAATCGATTGACAATGAACCGGTGCAAATCGTGTTCATGGTCGCCGGACGGCCGGATCAGCAGTCAAATTATGTTCGTCTGCTCGCCGTACTGAGTCACATTGTGAAACAGGAGACTAACCGGAAAAACTTGCTGACCGCAACTTCTCCGGACGAAGTTTACGAACAGATCCGCAAAGCGCTGCACTGAAGGCACGCTGACTTTTCATGGAATTCGGCATCTTACTCATTCTGGGAATCGGCGTCTTTGGAGGAATCCTCGGGGCCTGGTTTTTTCAAAAACTCCGTATCCCGCAGGTGATTGGATACATCGCGATCGGACTGCTCATCGGACGCAGCGGTCTGGGCATTATCGGAGACCTTCAAATCCCCGCCCTTCGCCCTTTCAGTTATCTTGCCCTGGCATTTATTGGCTTTCTGGTCGGCGGCGAACTCGAAGGAAAAATTTTTAAACAATACGGCAAACAGTTCACCGGCATCATGCTCGGCGAGGGGCTGGGGGCTTTTCTGGTGGTGGGGACCGGATGCGGACTTCTCCTCTGGTTCATTACCGGCAATCTGATGGCCGCGGTGGCCGGCGGTCTGGTCTTCGGCGCAATCTCCTCCGCCACCGACCCCGCATCCACCGTGGATGTGCTCTGGGAGTACCGCTCGAAAGGGCTGCTGACCACCGGCCTGATTTCAGTGGTGGCTCTCGACGACGCTCTGGCCCTCACACTCTATGCCCTGGGCACCACCGTGGCGGGATTGATGGTGGGCGGGGAAATCAATCTGATGGAGCTTTTCCACAGTCTGGGGATCGAACTGGTGGGCAGCGGTCTGCTCGGTGTGGCCGCCGGACTGGGAGTCAGCACCCTGCTGAAACACAGCCGCAGCGCGGACCGGTCGCTCACGCTGATGGTCGGATGCCTGCTGCTGATCGCCGGTGTCTCCCTGGCCTTCCATCTTGATGTCATTCTCTGCGCCATGGCCGCCGGGGCCACCCTGATCAACCATGCGCCTCACCGCAGCAAACCCCTGCTGGAAACCCTGCGGGCTTTCGCGGCACCGATCTATGTCATGTTTTTTGTCATGGTGGGCGCGCGGCTCCAGCTGGCTTCGCAGCCCGTCTGGCTCTGGGGTCTGGTGGCCATTTATGTGATCGGCCGCACGCTCGGAAAATATGCGGGCACCTGGGTCGGCGCAACCCTCAGCAAAAGCCCGCCCTTGCTGAAACAATATTTAGGCATGGGACTGTTTGCGCAGGGAGGCGTTGCGGTGGGACTTTCCATGATGGCCGGACAACACTTATCAGGAGTCATGGTGCTGGGCGGACTGGACCTCGGAACCGTCGTGGTCAGTGCCGTCACCGCCACGACATTGTTGGTGCAGCTTATCGGTCCGGCCAGCGTGAAGTGGGCCATCACCAAAACCAGCGAAATCGGGAGAAATGTGACCGAAGAGGACATTATCGCCGAACTCCGGGTGGAACAGGTCATGCAGACCCGCCCGGTCTGCCTGCAGGAGGGGGATCCCATCAGTCTGGTGTTTGAAAAATTTTCTCAACACGATCAACTCTGTTTTCCGGTGGTCAGTGGAGACGGCACCTGTATGGGGGTCATTTCGATTGACTCCCTGAAAGCGCTGTTCGGGGAACAGGATGTGTGGGCCTGGATGCTGGCCGGGGATGTAATGGTTCCGATTCAGGACATTCTACAACCTGACATGCCGCTGGCGGACGCCATGGAAACCATGACCCAAATGGAAAGCGAGGAAACGATCCTGCGCGATCCGGAAACCAAAATCCCGGTGGGAATTTTCGATCTGCGCAACGCCAAACGCAGCGTCAGCAAACTCCTCGTGCAGCGCCAGGGGCTGGCGTAAGGGAATTGGGAATTAGGGAATTGTGAAATTAGGGAATGGAGAGGGCTCCTTCATCCCTCAATTCCTTAATCCCATAATTCCTTAGTTCCTTAATTCCTGATTCCCGCCCTCTCCCTACAGCCGTCCGGCCCATTCGGTGATATCGCGCAGACGCTGGAGGTCTTCGGGGCGCAGCTCGGCGGACTCAAACCGCCAGGCCCAGTTTCCATCCATGCGGCCCGGCACATTCATCCGGGCCTCGGTTCCCAGCCCCATCACATCCTGCAACGGCACAATGGCCGTGTGCGGAGCCAGGCGCATGGCCATAGCAATCAGATCCCAGTGAATCTGTGATCCGTCCGTGTGCACCATTTCCAGAACCCGCTGACGCTCCCCTTCAATTTCCTCTGCCGATTCGGTGTTGTTGACGCCGGGCTGACGGTGAAACCATCCGCAGGTAGTGTCGTTGTCATGCGTACCTGTGTACACCACACAGTTCTCCGGAAAGCCTTCCGGTTTCAGGTGCGGTTTTAAATCATCCGCAAAAGAGAATTGCAGAATGCGCATTCCGGGCAGGTCGAAATCATCCCGGAGTTGATCCACATCCTCAGTGATCAGTCCCAGATCCTCGGCGATGACCGGAATGTCTCCGAAGGCGTTTTTCATGGCCTGGAAGAAATCATGACCGGGC